>CAZNCO010000101.1:0-10708 GCA_964571345.1 uncultured Ohtaekwangia sp. | reverse complement strand
GATTGTAAGCACCCCGAAGGTTGGATGAACTCACCACTTGCAAATCTTCGCGCTTGAGATAAACTTCTGCTCCAAATTTCTCTGACAATTTGCGATGAAACTGCAGTGGCGTTTTTAACACCACGGATTTAATATCCTTGTAAGCAGAATCAATATCTATTTTGAATGTTGCCTTTTCCGAAGTCATAGCTTCCATTATTTACTCATTTCTTTACTGCAATAATTATCCCTGTTGCCCAGCTCTGTTTTGTAAGAACGATATCTGTTCTTTTTTCCAAACGGTCTACAAGAGCGATTGCCTTTTCTTGATGGCCTTCCGGCCAATTGGGCTGAGGCAACATATCATCAATTATGTATAGGCCACCTTTGTTCAGCATCGAAAGTGCTTCATCCAACAAAAGATATTTTCCATGCCACGTATCGGCAAAGATGTAATCGTATTTCTGACCTGCATTCTCTTCAAACCATTTGGCTCCATCTTCACAAACAAACGTTGCCCGCTCATCATTGCCCAAAAATGACTGCGCTATTTCAAGAAACTTCTGATCATGATCGATGGTAGTTAATCGAGCATCTGCATCCATTCCATCCAATATCCATGAAGTCGACAAGCCTGTTCCGGTGCCAAGTTCCAGGAATTTACCTGCAGGTTTTGAAGCGGCCAGCGTTCTAAGTAATGAACACGTCAATACATCAGAAGCCATCGTAAAGCCTGAAAGCCTTGTGGCTTCATCTATCTGCAAATAGGCTGCTGGATGGTTTTGACAAATGTCCTCACTCATTTAAAATCAAATTTGAAATGTCCTTAAACTAACATGCCGACTTGACATCGGCACGTTAGTAATGTCAAGTTGATTTCAGTTTAGTTAATCATACTCGCTTCTACTTTCTCCTTCTCAGGACGGAGTGAGCGTACTGCTGCGCCTGCCTGCCATAGTTCACTTTCGCGGAGGGCTTTCAATTCTTCAGCTAGCTTCTCGCGATAGTCAGGCTTGCTGCAAGTATCGATGGTGCGCCTTGCTTCAGCACCGCTGGCAACGCTCTCATACAATTCCTTGAACACCGGAAGAGTCGCTGCTTTGAACTTCACTTTCCAATCCAATGCACCGCGCTGTGCTGTAGTTGAACAGTTGGCATACATCCAATCCATTCCATTCTCAGCTACGAGTGGCATCAGACTTTGTGTAAGTTCTTCTACAGTTTCGTTGAAGGCTTCCGAAGGAGTGTGGCCTTTGGAACGCAACACTTCGTATTGTGCTTCGAAGATCCCGGCAATAGCGCCCATCAATGTGCCACGCTCACCTGTCAAATCAGAGTACACTTCTTTTTTGAAATCTGTTTCAAACAAATAACCCGCACCAACACCAATACCTAGTGCGATAGCTTTTGTCTTTGCTTTTCCGGTTGCATCCTGGAACACGGCATAACTTGCGTTGATCCCTTTTCCTTGCAAGAATAATCTGCGCACAGAGGTACCTGATCCTTTCGGAGCGGCAAGAATCACATCTACATCAGCCGGAGGAACAATGCCTGTCTGCTCTTTGAAAGTGATCCCAAAGCCGTGTGAGAAATATAATGTCTTGCCTTTGGTAAGGAAAGGTTTAATCGAAGGCCAGGTTGCAATCTGCCCTGCATCGGACAACAGGTATTGAATGATCGTACCGCGCTTCGCGGCTTCCTCGATATCGAACAACGTTTCACCCGGAACCCAGCCATGTTGAATAGCCTTGTCCCAAGTCTTGCTGCCTTTGCGCTGGCCAATGATTACGTTGAAACCATTGTCGCGCAAGTTCAATGCCTGCGCAGGACCCTGCACACCGTATCCAATAATCGCGATTGTCTCGTCCTTCAAAACCTCACGAGCTTTTTCCATTGGAAATTCTTCGCGGGTTACTACATCTTCGAGAACACCGCCAAAATTGATCTTTGCCATTTTCTGCTTTAGTTAATTGTTATTCGTTGTTAGTTAATTGTATTTATATCCATCTGCCAACCGTGGATTAATCCACATCCACAATCCGTTCGCTTTGTTCATAGTAATTTGTATTGCCAATGGTCGCTTTCACTTCGTTCACTTCAATCAGTTTTTCCAATTGGCATTTTACTTTCTCAACGAGGTCTTCTGTGGTGTAAACAAGAAGCAACACACCACCTTTACGAAAATCGTTTTCATCTTCATAGCCCATCAACTTCTTAATGCGCACTCGTCTTCTGTTAAGTATATTGACAATACGATTTAGAACTGAGAAATTATTTTCTGCCGCTATCTCGATCGTATATTCTTGTTTCTCCATCTTACCTTTCTTTATTCCAAAAATTAATGCGCCTTCGGTGCCTCCAACAATACTTCACTCACTCCTGCCCCGGCAGGCACCATCGGGAATACGTTATCTTCTTTGCCAACCACTACTTCGAGGAAATAAGAAGTTTTAGCATCCAACATTTCTTTTAATGCTGAAGTTAAATTCTCCCGCTCCTCAACTTTGTTTGCTTTGATATTGTAAGCACTCACCAACTTCACAAAGTCAGGGTTTTCCATCTCTGTGAAAGAATATCGCTTGCCATGAAATAGCTGCTGCCACTGGCGCACCATACCAAGGAAGTTATTATTGAGCACCAATATCTTCACAGGAATTTTGTACTGCATGATGGTGCCCAATTCCTGGAGAGTCATTTGAAAACCACCGTCACCTATTACCGCCACTACTTGCTTCTCTGGTGCTGCTACTTTCGCACCCATCGCTGCCGGAAGTGAGAAGCCCATAGTACCTGCTCCACCAGAGGTGATGCTCGTACGCGGATTCTTGTATTGAAAATACCGGGAAGTAGTCATCTGATGTTGACCTACATCAGTAACGATTACTGCTTCGCCTTTGGTAAGGACAGACAGTTGGTTGATCACTTCACCCATCGTAATTTTTCCTTCCGTTGGATGAAATTCTTTCTGAATAATCTTTTCGTTCTCAATCTTATTCAAATCTCTGAACTGCTTGATCCATGCCTCGTGCTTCGCCTCATTACACTTTTTTGTTAGTGCCGTCAACGCTTCCTTCGCATCGGCCAACACGGATGCATCGGTCTTGATGATCTTATTGATCTCTGCTTTATCAATATCGATATGAACGATCTTCGCTTGCTTCGCGTACTTGGAAACATTTCCCGTCACGCGGTCATCGAAGCGCATACCGATGCCGATAAGTACATCGCATTCATTCGTCATTACATTAGGTCCGTAGTTTCCATGCATGCCAAGGTAGCCTACATAGTTTGGATGATCGGTTGGAATGGCTCCAAGACCAAGTAATGTGCATGCTACGGGACTTCCCGTCTTCTCTGAAAATGCAATCAACTCCTTTGATGCACCCGACAATAATATTCCCTGACCTGCGAGGATGTAAGGCTTCTTCGCTCCGTTGATCAACTTCGCTGCTGCTTCTATCTCTGATAGTTTTAGTTCAGGCTTTGGCCGATAGGTGCGAATGTGATCACACTTTTCGTATTCAAATTCTTCGACCAGTTCATTTTGTGCGTTCTTCGTGATATCGATCAACACAGGGCCCGGTCTTCCTGTTGCAGCGATGTAAAATGCTTTCGCGACAGCGTGAGGAATATCTTTCGCTTCTGTTACCTGCACGTTCCATTTTGTAACGGGCAGCGTGGTATTGATCACGTCTATTTCCTGAAAAGCGTCTGTACCTAATAAGTGCGCAAACACTTGACCTGTAATACACACAATCGGTGTAGAGTCAATCATCGCATCAGCTAAACCTGTCACTAAGTTGGTAGCACCTGGCCCCGAGGTCGCGAATGCCACTCCTATTTTTCCGCTTACACGCGCATATCCTTGTGCCGCATGTACCGCACCTTGTTCATGGCGCACGAGCATGTGGTTCAGCTTATCGGCATACCCGTAGAGTGCATCATACACCGGCATGATGGCCCCACCCGGATAACCAAAGATCGTATCGACACCTTCGGCCAGGAGGCTACGAAGCAATGCTTCCGATCCGGAAATTTTTGCTTTCACTTTTTCAGCAGGTTTTACCTGCGGCTCAGTCTTCGTCAGTAACGCATCCATCGGCAGCCGTTTTTACTTGTTTAGCATATTTATATAGCACACCACTGCTTACTTTCAGGGCAGGAGCTTTGTAGTGCGACCTGCGCACCGCCAACACTTTTTCCTCCACTAGTAAATTCAGTTCGTGCTTCTTTACATCTATCTCAATCCAGTCACCATCTTCTACCAAAGCGATCAGTCCACCATCGTGTGCTTCTGGTGTGATGTGACCTACCACAAATCCATGAGTACCACCGCTGAATCTTCCATCTGTAATCAGCGCAACACCTTTGCCCAAACCTCTTCCCATAATCAAAGAAGTGGGCTTCAGCATCTCTGGCATGCCGGGTGCACCACGTGGCCCTACATAACGGATCACCACCACATCGCCTTCTTTGATTTTTCCGTTTTGAATTCCATTGATCACATCTTCTTCACCATTGAACACGCGCGCAGTTCCTTTGAAGCGATCGCCTTCCTTGCCTGTGATCTTCGCTACTGAACCTTTCGTGGCAAGGTTACCATAGAGAATCTGCAGGTGCGCTGTTTTCTTCAGTGGTTTCTCAACAGGAAATACCAAATCCTGTTTATCGAATTCAATCGCAGGAATGTCTTTCAGATTTTCAGCGATTGTCTTTCCGGTAACGGTTATACAATCGCCATGCAAATAACCTTTGTCGAGGAGATACTTCATGATGAGAGGCGTTCCTCCCATCTTGTGAAGTTCTTCCATCAGATATTTTCCGCTTGGTTTAAGATCGGCCAGCAACGGAGTTTTGTCGGAGATGCGCTGGAAGTCATCTTGCGTGATCTTCAGTCCTACCGACTTTGCCATCGCGATCAAATGAATCACTGCGTTTGTGGATCCTCCCAACGCCATCACCATCGTGATGGCATTTTCAAATGCTTTGAAGGTCATGATGTCGCGCGCCTTGATGTCTTTCTCTAACAACAAGCGTATTGCTTTGCCTGCAGCTTCGCATTCTTTAACTTTCTCAGGACCAACTGCAGGATTGGAAGAAGAATATGGCAGCGCCATTCCAAGTGCTTCAATCGCAGATGCCATCGTGTTGGCTGTGTACATGCCCCCGCATGCACCAGCACCCGGGCACGCATGTTGAATAATTCCTTTGTAATCTTCGTCAGAAAGGTTGCCAGCTAGTTTTTGTCCGAGCGCTTCAAACGCAGACACTATATTTAACGACTGCCCTTTATAATGTCCTCCGGCAATAGTGCCGCCATATACCATGATGGAAGGACGGTTTAATCTGCCCATTGCGATAAGTGCGCCCGGCATATTTTTATCGCAGCCAACCACGGCAATTACTCCATCATAATACTGGCCACCGCAGATTGTTTCAATCGAGTCGGCAATCACTTCGCGACTCACCAGTGAATAACGCATGCCGGGTGTTCCGTTGGTCATGCCATCGCTTACACCAATGGTGTTGAATACCAAACCTACCAGGTCATTTGCCCACACCGACTTTTTGATTTCGGCAGCGAGCGCATTCAAATGCATGTTACATGAGTTGCCATCGAAGCCTGTGCTACCAATACCAACTTGTGCCTTCTTCAAATCTTCCTCCTTCAACCCAATCGCATAAAACATCGCCTGCGAGCCAGGCAGGGTAGAATCACAGGTGAGAACTTTGCTATGTTTATTTAATTCCATTTATTCTGTCTAAAAAAATGATTCTGGATTCTCGATACTGGATTCTGGATTTTCCAGCAACCAGGATCTAGTATCCAGCATCTGGTATCACACGATAACGTAACTATAACTTTTATCCAACACGATGCAGCGATACGTTTCCTGTATCAAGGCACCGAGAGAGTCTTTCCATTTCTTTTTCAACGGCTGCCCTTCGATGGACTCCACACCCACTATTTCCAGCATGGTGCTGCAGTAGAAGGCGCTGTCCGCTTCAAACACTTCTTCGGGGCGGAAGAATTTTTCCTCTACTGGAATTTCCAGTGTGTGACAAATATCAATCACCGTCTTGCGGGTGATGCCGGGTAAGATGCTTCCTTTCGGTGGCGTATACACTACACCATCTTTTTCGAAAAAGAAATTGGCACCGGGGCCTTCGGCCACAAAGCCATTCAGGTCGAGCAACAGGCTGTCGTCAAAACCTCTGCGCTTGGCTTCGGTAGTGGCGAGAATGGAGTTCACATAAAGGCCACACACTTTTGCTTCCATCGTCACGGCTTTGGGGTTAGGGCGCTCGAAAGATGAAATGCAAGTTTTAGTAGGCTTGATGTTTGGATGCTGATCGCACTCCCATGCGCTGATCATCAACGACACTTCACTTGGAGACGTGAGCGCCATGTTGGGTCCGCAAAAAACAAGAGGTCGGATATAGGCGTTAGTGAAATTATTTTTCTCCAGCACCTGGTAGGTAATTTGCTCAAGATCTTCTGCGTCATAGTCGAAAGGAATACCCATGAGCTTACAGCTCCGCTTCAAACGTTCGTAATGCTCATTTGCTTTGAAAGTCTTCACACCGTTCACCGTTTCATACGCACGGATGCCTTCAAACACTCCGTAGCCGTAGTGCAAAGTCTGGCCATAGAGGTCCGTCTTTGCATCGGCCGCTTTGATGTACCTGCCGTTCAGGTAGAGGATCGTGTTATCATTATAGTACTCGTTCATCATATATCTGCAACAACTGTTAGTTTGTTCAACACTATATAAAACAAAACCGCCCCGGAGTTCGGGGCGGTCATAATATTTTAGTCAATATCATCACAGCCCCGGTTTTCGGAGTAGAATGATGTTGACGATAAGATTTAAATTTGATTTCATTTTTCTTATTGACTTCACCTGATGTCTCCTCAGTGAAGCATGACACAAGATTAAAAAATTTACAGATTCAAATTTCAAAAACCGGGAGAAATATTTGCAAATTAGCTCAGAAACAAATGTTAGGTAGCGGTTGGCTTGTAAAATGTATTGAAAAAACGTGTGCGTATTCACGGCTATTATTGAGCATATAAATAACTTGTAAAAGAGATATTGCTCACCTTACTGAAGACTTTCCAATATTTGTTCGGCCTGGTATGCAATCCTCATGAAAAAGTCTGAGTCTGATTTAATCTCTTCAGTTTTTCTTCCAATAACTTCTCTTCTATTCTCGCCATGTGTAAGTTCAGTCAGAAGGATTATTGTTTTCAATCTCATTTTTTGTCCTTCGTCCAATGCTTGAATGTTAATTTTCTTCAGCACATTTAAAAGTTCTTCCCTAAATTCTTCTCCCTTGTTTAATTCATTATCTCTTAGTCTTAAAGACGCAGCTATCACTTCGTCATCGAATTCACTCGACAAAGTGATATCAATAAGTTCAAGACTTGTTGGCTCAGGTAATTGAATCAAGGTTGTAATTGGCTCACCTATATACATCGATACAACTTCAGATTTCTTCCAACTTTCTTGAGTCTGATCATCAATATACTGAGTTGACTTTTCATCAGATTGTGTAACCGTTAGTCTGGAAATGATTTGGTCAATTAATTCCGGGTCTCCATATAGTCTTCTTGTCATGAAGAAAATTATTCAAATTATTTTTTGATCGTTTTTACAAAAACTCTGAAAATCGCCAAATTTGATTCATGAGTTTAACCTCAGATATTCTTAATGACCTTCGCTGGAATTCCACCAACAATTGTGTTCGCAGGAACATCTTTATTGACCACGGCTCCGGCAGCAACAATTGAGTTTTCGCCAACGGTAACTCCTGGCAAAATCGTTGCACCAGCTCCGATCCATGCATTCCTTTTTATCACCACCGATTTTAAGTCGAGGTATTTTCTTTTCGTGGGATCAACGGGATGATTTTCGGTAGTCAAATTAACTCTCGGTCCAATCAACACATCGTCCTCAATGGTTATTCCACCCAGGTCAAGGAAACTGCAAGCATGATTGATGAATACATTCTTACCAATCTTAATGTGCTTTCCAAAATTTGTATAGAAGGGAACGAATACAGTTGTGCTTTTATCAATCTTACTTTCGATAAGTTCACTTAAACGTTCACGCATCTCATCCATGGTCGTTGATGCATTGAGTGCTGGCGATAGTTTTTGGGCTCTGGAGACAAACTCCCACACTTCGCTCATCTCATCGTTTCGGATTATTCCTCCGGCAAGCATTCTCGCAAAAATATCCATATTCCCATGCATATTTCGTGAAGTTAGTGAATTGAAATTTTTGACAACGGTATTTCGGAAAATTTAGCAATGTAATGGTCACGATTGAATTGCGATAAGTCGCAACCTCGCAGGTTAGTGTCAATGCTCTTGAGTTTGTGTAATTCAGTTAACTCTACCATGGCCCACTCTGCTTCACCTGGTAAAATCGTTTGCCATCAAATCGATAAAGTCCTTGCCCGGTGCCCCACCACATATTTCCTGATTTATCCTGATACATACTTTGCACACAGCAAGTAAAACCGTCAGCAGATGTAAATACGGTGAATGCTTTTGGACCAGGTAAGGATGGGTCGAATCGTGTAGTACTGCCTCTGGCGGTAATCCAAATGATGCCCGATTGTTGTTCTATGATTATTCCCCAAAACTCAGTTCCACCCAGGCCATCTTTTGAAGTGTACTCTTTAAAAGTATTGCCGTCAAACCGGCAAATGCCGTTCTTCATCACAAACCACATATTGCCTGCCTTGTCTTGTGCCATGCCACCTGCATAGTTCTCACTCAAACCTGCTTTTTGATTGAAGTTGGTAATCGCATTGCCCTGCCCATCCGGCAGGCGGGCATCGTAGCGAAACACACCTTTGTCAGACGAAGCAAAGCAGATGTATCCATTTTTGTCTTCCATAATGCCTGCCACGTTGATGGGCGGGAGTAATTTGAACAGCGAGAAGCAAGGCTCCCCTTTTCGATCAGCAGCAGGATCATACCGATAAACACCACCGTGTGTGCCTACCCAGACAGTACCAGACTTATCCACCAGAATGCTTTTTCTACTTATGTCGATGTGAAGCAGTCCCTCTTTCTCCCGGTAATTTCTAAAGGCCATTCCACCTGTCCTGGGCGAAGCCGAAGGGTCATATTTATAAACACCCTGGTCCGTGCCAAACCAGAGATTGCCGGCTTTGTCTTCGTTGATTGCAAATACACTTTGCGAAAAGAAACCCTCGAGCGCAGAAAAGTAGGTCAGTGTTTTTCCATCATACCGCACTGCGCCATCGGCTATGGTGCCAAACCACATGTTCCCATTCGAATCCTGAAAAATACTTCGGATGTATTGGCTAACCAGCGTGGTGTCAAAGTCAGGAGCCTGCGCAGCCGGCTTCGCACTTCTGATTACTTTGGGAATAGGATTGGAAGCAGTTGTTTTTACCTGTGCATGGCAGAAAGTAAAAGTGAGCAGGAAGGTGGTAAAGAGTAGTAGTTTCTTTAGCGCTATCATCATTTTCTTTGGTAAGCCTTTTAAAGATAGCATCAAAACTACAGCACCCGAACACTACTGATCAAAAACAGCATGTAAAAAAGTGTAAAAGGGATTGTAAAATCTTTCACTCACCCCTGTCTCCCTGAGAAAGGTGACAAAGCGGAGACATAAAAGTAAGAGTCTCCTTCGTTCACAACTCTCTGGAAAACCATTCTCCTCCCACACAGTCACACAGGCCAGCATGTGCGGCTGCAAGCGCAAGTGCCGGTGTCCCCTCGAAAGAAGAAACACTTCGTGTACCCGACAATGGTAAGTAAACACTCCTTCTCACAAGGAGATGCCGCAACTTGCTGCTCTCTCGATTGCCGTGCGGCATGACAGTATTTGATGAGGTGGCTCTTTCACTCACCGGTGAGTCCGTGAGACAGGTGACGCAGCGGAGACATAAGCAGTCATTTTTTCTAATTCCTTAGCCTACTTGATTTACCCAGTCTCTGATGTACATTCCAATTCTTTCTATGTCTTGGTTGACTAATTCACCACTATGCATAATTACATTACGAGACCGTTCGAGCGTCTTAATTATTTGCTCTGCCCATTCAATTGAATTTATGTGCGGCTCAAACTCATCCCAATTATTTCTAATTATTGAAATTAAATCTCCGAATTCAGTATAGTTAATAACACTGTCGCCCCTTGGTGTGTGCCATCTGATTTTATTTTCCTCATCCCTCCTGCTTTCAGCTTTCTGTCTTATCTTATCTGAAACTGCCAAAGCCCACCAGTTATCTCCTCTTGTTTCAAGTAGTTTTTTTGAAATGAATGCACGGACGGTATTTTCAAAAGCACATATTGCCGTGTAGACAATTGACATTTTTTGAGATTTCACTACTAATTCATCCTCAAGCTCGTCAATAGCCAATGTCGTCTGAAGTTTTTTAAGATCCTCACTGTTAAATTTTGAACGCTTCACAATGCCAGTCTTGTCCAATGCCTCTTCAGTCAATATTCCTTTGAACACAAACGAATAAAGTGCGTCATTGCTCATAGTAAATGTTCTTTTAGGCTTTTAAATATTGCATCGTAAACAGCAATGTCGCGCGACTCAGGCAGGTGAATTTGAATATTATAGTGCATCTCAGTTGTAATCTTCTTGTTAATTAGCTAATGAGTCAATTGATGACTATCCTCCTGCTTCAGTTGCTCATCATTAATTTCCTCTTTATTCTTAACAGTCAATT
>CAZNCO010000100.1:0-10718 GCA_964571345.1 uncultured Ohtaekwangia sp. | reverse complement strand
TCTTTGCAGCATCAGCTACTGAAATTTGGGAGCGCTCGGTGCAAAATCTGGTGGGTGAAAAATCATATCACCTGGTGAATGGCGCTTTCTCTAAACGCTTCTACGAAATTGCTACTCAACTGGGGAAAAAGGCCTATAAAAACGAAGTTGCTTTAGGTGAAGGATTTTCCTCCATCACAGTTCCCCAAGATGCCGAGATGATCGGTGTTACTCAAAATGAAACCAGCACTGGGGTCTCTTTGTCAATTGACCTGATTAATTCCATTCGTGCTCAAAATCCTGATGCCCTGGTGGTGGTAGACGCAGTGTCGTCTCTTCCCTACCCTTCATTTGATTATTCGAAGATTGACTCTGTGTTTTTCTCCGTTCAAAAAGGGTTTGGTTTGCCGGCAGGCCTCGGTGTATGGATTGTAAATGAAAGGTGTATTGAAAAAGCTAATCAGCTACAGGCTAAAGGCCACTCTATTGGCACTTACCACTCCCTTCCGTTTTATTTAAAAAACGGGCTAAAAAATCAAACACCCGAAACGCCCAACGTATTGGGAATATACCTGCTTGCCAAAGTGGTG
Organism: uncultured Ohtaekwangia sp.; assembly: GCA_964571345.1. GTDB lineage: Bacteria > Bacteroidota > Bacteroidia > Cytophagales > Cyclobacteriaceae > ELB16-189. The sequence goes on along the minus strand of CAZNCO010000100.1, from coordinate 10,149 downwards.
GAAGACTTCTTAAGGCGCGGGGCAAATGCACTAAGAAAGGAAACTGAATATAAGGCAGCTATTTTATACAGTTGCCTTAAAAATCATCCGGTACTCGCCCCCTTCGTTAAAAAAGAAGAATGGCAATCCAAAACGGTAATTGTGGCTGAATGTGGCGAGCGCACCAAAGATGTGGTTGACTTTCTTAAGTCATTTGGACTTCATCCCGGAGACGGCTATGGAGATCTCAAAAAGACGCAACTGAGGTTTGCCAACTTTCCGGCTCACTCAAAAGAACAATATGAGTTACTTGTAGATAGCCTTGAGAAATATCGCTAACCCAATTAAACCTTTGATGGTCTTATTTATCTAAATTCGACCTTACACCAAATTGCCTTCCTTGGAAGACAAAGAACTGCTTCAGAAAATCAGGAATCCTGAAACCAGGAACTATGGTTTCAATATGCTCGTGCGCACCTATCAGCGGCGCGTGTATTGGCTTATCCGCAAGATGGTAATCGACCACGATGACGCAGACGACCTCACGCAGGAGGTATTTGTGAAAATACATAAATCAATTGATAATTTCAGAGAAGATTCACAATTATTCACCTGGATTTACCGGATTGCCACTAATGAGTGCCTTACCTTCCTTAACAAAAAGAAGAAAAGATTCTTCCTACCACTGGAAGACGTAGGAGCTCAACTTTCAGCAAAAATAGATAGCTCATCTCAAATGGGAGGCGATGAAATTGAAAAGAAACTGCAAAAGGCATTGCTTACCCTACCCGACAAACAAAGATTGGTTTTTAACCTGAAGTATTTTGAAGACATGCCTTACGAAGAAATGGCCAATGTGACGGGCACAAGCGTAGGTGCATTAAAGGCTAGCTTCCATCATGCAGTAAAGAAAATAGAAGAATATTTATCAGAATAATTAAACTTTTGAACACTACATTAGTCATAGAAACAAAATGAAAAAGCTGGAAGACATATCGAAAAGAAACATCTTTGAAGTGCCCGATGGCTACTTTGACAAACTACCTTCAAAGATTCAGGCCCGGATTGAACAAAACCAGCCCGAGCGAAGCGCCTTTTCGGTCTTTTCATTTTCGCTTCGCTATGCAATGCCAGCTTTGGTGATTGGCCTGGCTGTATACCTGATATGGCCAAAAACAACGTCTAAAGGTGAAGATCTTTTGGCATCTGTTTCCACGGAACATCTGGTGGCCTTTTTGAACGAAACGGACATGAGCACCGAAGATCTGCTGGAAGCAGCAAACCTTAACGAAAACGAAGCCGACTCAGTGAATACGTTTGTGAATTCAAATTATAAAATCGAAGGAGTTGACTTAAATGAGATGCAAGATGTGTTGGACAATGAATTTTAGTGGTATGAAAAAGTGCATTTATATATTTCTTTTAGGCTTGATTCATCTGGCCGCAGTAGCGCAGGTGGATGATGTGCCCCCGCAGGAAGACCAGGCGGCAAGAGAAAAGATAAAAGCGGCCCGGATAGGCTTGATCACACAGCGCCTTGGCCTTACACCAGAGCAGGCTGAAAAATTCTGGCCTATCTATAACGAGTTTGCTGCCAAGCGCCAGGAGTTGGTTAAAGAATACCGACAGGCGGAACGTAATACCCCGACAAATACTGACCCTAAACAGCAAGAGGCCCTTGTAAACCTCGGCCTTAAAATTAAGCAGGATGAGCTGGCTCTTGAAAAGGAATATTCAGCCAAGATGATGAATGTGATCTCTGCCCAACAAATATTAAATTTGCGTCAGGCCGAGAAGGATTTCCGCAAAATCATCCTCAACCAACTGCAACAACGCAGAATGTTGCAAGATAGGAAAGAGAATTTCCGGGACAGGAACATGAAGCTGCGGGAGCGTAAACATTAAAACTCCGGCCATAGCATTGCTTGGTACACAAAGGTTTTTATGTTTTCATTTTAGCGCTATTAATCTTTGGTAAGGCCTTTGCTCAAAAGCGTGACTCTATAAACCAAAAATCACGAGCCGACTCTTTACTCTTATCCACCGGTAATCTCTTTGGCGAGTCAGACTCACTTTCGATTTTCCAACTTATTGACAGCCTCTTAAAAGCCCCTAACAAACAAGAAACAGGCTCTTCCATTGCCGCCCGTGCCGGATACAATAGTAACGTTGTTTCCTCTGGTCGCCCTTTCGGATTCGACCAGTTTGGCCTATCCAGTGGCTTAACCTACTACCACAAATCAGGCTTTTATTTTGACGCCACCGGGTACTGGAGTCAGCAATACAATCCAAATTATTACCTCACCATAGCATCCGCAGGTTTCTTTAATTCGGTTAAGAAATGGACCTACAACATTGAATATAGCCGTTACTTCTATAATACACCATCAGGAGCTGACGTGTATAACCCTTACACAAACCTGATTGGGCTCAGCAATTTCTTCAATGTCAAACCCTTTCTTTTTAGATTTGATTACTCCGTTTACTTTGGCGACAAAAGTGCACAACGTCTGATGCCCGCTATAATGCTAAATCTTACTAAAAAAAACTGGTTGGGCTTTTCAAAAATTTCTTTCTTTCCGGGTCTTATCATCCTTGCAGGAACCGAAGTAATTGATCGCGTTCAGCGCAAATTAATTCGGCTAAAACCGCCCACATATGCAGTTGTTACCTCAAGTAAAACTGAATTTGGAGTAATGAATTATTCTCTTTCTTTCTCCCTCAGCGCTAGTATTAAAAACTGGAGTTTTCTAGCAAACTATTCGTATAATTTTCCACAAGCACTTCCGGGCGAACAGATAAGCCTGGAAAACAGCGGATATATTACTGCGAGTATTGTACGATACTTCAATTTTAAATCGGGCAAACTCAACGACCTACTCAACCTTCCAAAATAAAAAAAACGATGAATAAAATTTTAACCGTTATTCCGATTTCATCAATCCAGTTGACATCGAAAGAAACATTCGGTCAATCCGGCTATTGGCAGCAGCGGGTTGAATATACTATGAATGCAAAACTGGATGTATCCAATCACCACATCGATGGAACTCAAAAACTGGTTTATTATAATAACTCGCCAGACACATTGCGAAAAGTATATTATCATCTCTATTGGAATGCGTTTCAACCTGGTAGCATGATGGATGTTCGCTCGCGAAACCTACCAGACCCAGACGGCAGAGTGCGCGATCGCATCTCAAAATTGAAAGATGATGAAATCGGATACCAACACATCGGTTCACTGAAACAAGATGGCAAAGACCTTAAATATTCCGTTACCGGAACCATTCTTGAAGTGGAGTTAGCAAAACCGATTCTTCCGAAAGGAAAAAGTATTTTCGAACTGACCTTCGCAGCGCAAGTGCCAGTTCAAATCAGAAGGTCAGGAAGAAATAATCGCGAAGGCATCTCCTACTCAATGACGCAATGGTACCCAAAGATCGCGGAGTATGATTTTCAGGGATGGAATACCTTTCAATATGTGGCCAGAGAATTTCACGGTGTTTGGGGCGACTTTGATGTAACTATTTCTATCGATCCGAAATTTGTGGTAGGTGGAACCGGTAAGCTTCAGAACCCGCAGCAAATCGGCCATGACTACGAAAACGCTAACATGAAAGTAACGCGCCCAGAAGGCAACCTCACTTGGCATTTCGTGGCAAAAGATGTGATTGATTTTGCATGGGCAGCTGACCCTGATTATACACATGACAGAGCGCAAGTTCCGGACGGGCCAGAGCTTCACTTTTTTTATCAGAAAAATGAGAAGACAACTGAGACGTGGAAAAAAATGGAAGAGCATGCTGTAAAAGTTTTTCAATTTCTGAATACTCATTTCGGTAAATATCCATTTGATACATATTCGATAATTCAAGGTGGAGATGGCGGAATGGAATACCCAATGTGTACCCTCATTTTAGGCGAAGGAACACAAACAGGATTGACCGGAGTAATGGCTCATGAAGTTGCCCACAGCTGGTTTCAAATGGCGTTGGCAAGCAACGAATCCCTGAATGCCTGGTTGGATGAAGGCTATGCCGATTTCTCAAGTGCAGAGGCCATGGCCACAATCTTCCCGGATCCAACGAAAGGGAATCCGCATGCAGGAAGTTATCAAGCCTATTACAGCTTAGTGGCCAGTGGCCTTCAGGAACCAGCAGGTCAGTTATCAGATCATTTCAATACAAACCGGGCGTATGGCACCGCGGCCTATAGCATTGGTGCGATCTTTCTAGAACAGCTAAAGTACATCATTGGCCAGGAAGCCTTCAACAAAGGTATGCTTCGCTATTATAACACTTGGAAAATGAAACATCCCACTCCTAACGATTTCATCAGAGTGATGGAGAAAGTATCAGGTATGCAATTACAATGGTATCTCAGGTATTGGATTGGCACCACCAAGAGAATTGACTATGCCATAAACCTTGTGGCCGACATGGGAGACAAAGCCATCGTGGAACTTCAACGAATTGGTGAAATGCCCATGCCTATAGAATTGGAAGTAACCCTTAAGGATGGCACCAAGCAGCATTACTATATTCCTACAAATGAAACACTTGGCAACAAATCCAAAGAAAGTGGTTCTAACAGGATTGACAAAGTTGCATGGCCTTGGGTGAACCCAACCTATGATCTGAACATCAATGCAAAAGTAGCAGACATCCAAAGCATTGAAATCGATCCTTCTCAAACCATGGCAGACATCAACCGGAAAAACAACAAGATCGATATGAGTAACCTAGTTCCTTACCAGCCCACGACAAAGTAAAGGGGCGTCAGAAACTTATTAAAAAAGTGTATTCTTAGATAAAGTTTTAATAAACTTGTACATGGAAAAGAAAAGCGAAATCCAAAAGACGATCTACGATAATGCCAAAAGTCACTTCTTAGGTAACTTCCCCGACAATCTTCCTATCGAGCAGGCCTATGTTCACATTGGTATGTATCTTGGTTGGGTTATCGAAAGAGAACTTTACTCAGAATATTTTGAGGAAGAAGCATCGGTGCAGATCTTCCGATTTAAGAGACGAGAAATTTCTTGCACTATATTAAGTGAAATTTGGGATGGTTATCTGGGCTTTGAACTTTTCAACCGCGAGGGCAACATGTTTACCTACTACTATTATGGCGGTGGCCTTTATCGTGCCGACTACGATGAAATTCTGGTTAAATCTCTTCCTTCAATCTACCACGTGCATGACAGCTGGGAGAACTATGAAAAGATGAAAAATCGGATTGACCTTCGTCACCAGGATTGGAAAAAACTCACCGGCAATTAATTGACTTGCTAAGGGATTAGTTTTCCTGCTTTATCAATCATCACTATTTTATTACTGCCATCCGGGCTAGATAGCTTAACGGAGAGCTCTCCTGTCGCGTTGTTTAATAAGATCTCAGAAGGCAATTGGTCAAAACTGTAATTGTTACTCCACGAGAGTCCGTCTGATCGGTGAATCTTAGCAATAGTTACTGGAAATTTATCTCCTGCTTTCTGAGTAGATAATATCAGTCCAAAATAAATGTGCCCGCTCGCATCTGTCGTTGCAAGACCTTTCATGAGCGGAAGCGTCCTCTTGGAGAAATTATCTTTATCCACAGGAAATGTGACCTTTAAGTCAGGTGCGTGAGACGGAGTAATCGTATAAAAATATCCTGTTGCCAGCGAGTCTTGAAAAACCAATCCTAAAGTATATTTATCCTGATCAATTAATAATGGCTTAAATCGTAACTCTCGATTTGAATCCGTGAAGAGCGGAATAGAGTCTGTGCCGGACACAATCCATTTTAAAGACTGTTTGAGTTTCTTGACAAGGCTCTCCAGCTTTGCGACTTCTCTTTTAGCAAACTCCCCTGTTGACGACACCAAACTTTTCAAAACCGTTGTGGTGCCATATGCTTTCGAGATGAAGTGTGCATAATCCTTTTCTTCATCAGCATAATTTCTCTTCAGCAGGTTAGACGAGATGCTGTCCATCCTATATAAATCACTCATTTCATTTCGAACTGCTTTCAACTTTGACTTGATACTGGCGGAATCTCTAACAGGCTTGTTGATAATTACATTGGAAGCAAACTCCAACTCCGCTATCTTCATCGTAAATACAGCAAGCGGCATTGGATCTGGATCATATTTTCTCAATTGATCGGACAACATCTTGCTAACAAGCTTCGTCAAGTCATTCTTTACAGAAACCTATTCAGCCTTAAGCTTATCGCGAAGTTTGTTGATTTCGACATCATAGGCCACAAGGTTTTCCCGCATGGGAATTATCTCCTTCTCGATGATGGCCATAGACGCATTGGCCCATCGCTTGTAATCCCTCAATCTGAGATCATCCTTAAGAAAATCAACTTCTCCAAAACCGTCTCTTTTAAAATCCTTTATCTCTTGCAGATCGATCGTTTGGTAATACTTGGTTTTGCCCATTGCATTCAATACTTGTTTGTATTTATCAAAAGCCATGTTCATCGAGTCAAACACATTCTCGAGGGATTTTAAACTTACCATCATAGCATCATCAGAGCGAAGAAAGAATTCACGCTCACTCCCATATTTCTCATGTAAAGACTTATAGACTTTCTCCGCCCTTGCATACGCGGTGGAAGTGGCTGTCAAATGAGCGCGCAATTGCTGCACGTAGTCTTTCCGCTCTCGCAAAGCTTTAGTTCGGCTTTCAATATCCAACCTCACATCCGACAACTTGATTACAAATTTACCTGTACGTAAATCCCTGCGCGTGTAGGGCTCATAGTATTCGTCATTTTTCTTCAACTCTTTTTCATCAATCATTTTATACGCCTTATCATAAAAGATCAGCGCTGAATCAATAGTGGCTGTGAGAAGCGGTGTATGCACGAGTGGATCCATCCTAGCTGACTTATCCTCAAAGACAATACCCATATATAAAAAGGCATTGGGGTTATCCGTATTTTCTTTCAGGTATCTTTTCAAAAAAGGTTCAGCTTGCTGGTATTCTTTCGCTGTTAGCAACACAATGAGGTCCTTATACTTAACCTTTTGTGCATGAAGTGAAAGAACAGAAATTCCAAGCAAAATAAAGGACAAGGTTACCCTTTTGATCATTGTTTATTTTTTAATTTTGGAAAGTTATCAAATTAAACACATTTGATAAAGCTTGATCTATTACCATGCCAAAATTAGCTGATCTCTTTAAGAAAAATCGATCGAACATTATATTCATCGCGGTGCTGGTTGTGCTTTACTTCACAGGAGTGTTTGGCCGCATTTCTACGTTAGCTCAAACAGCCATCGTTAAAAGTGGGTTTGTAGATGTCGACACAGAATCAGTGAGCGATGAAAATTTCGATTTCAACTTCACCATCAAAGACCTTGACGGGAAGAAAATAAATTTCGAACAATTTAAAGGCAAAGTAATTTTTTTAAACATGTGGGCTACGTGGTGTGGCCCCTGCAAAGCCGAGATGCCTTCCATTCAAAAGTTGCATGATCAGATTGATCGTTCAAATATTGAATTTGTAATGCTCTCAATTGATCGAGAGAAAGATTTGCAAAAAGCAAGAAACTATATCACCAATCAATCCTACAGTTTTCCGGTGTACATGCCATCCGGTTATTTGACAGAACAGCTGAATGTGCCCTCCATACCAACCACTTTCGTAATTTCCAAAGCCGGTAAAATTGTTATGAAAGAGATAGGCATGAAGAACTACGACACACCAAAATTTAAAAAATATCTTGAAAAACTAGCAACTGAATAGCATGACACTCATTACTGGGATAGAAGTAAAAGATATCCGCTTCCCTACGAGCCGAACATTAGATGGCTCTGACGCCATGAATCCTGATCCCGATTATTCGGCAGCTTATGTTATTCTAAAAACTAATCATCCGAAAGGGTTGGAAGGACATGGTCTCACGTTCACTATTGGCCGAGGAAATGAAATCTGTGCGAAAGCGTTGGAAGCTCTTGCACCAATGGTAAAAGGAAAATCTGTTGAGTCCTTCACCTCCAATATGGGAGCATTTTGGAAAATGATTACAGGCGATAGCCAGCTTCGTTGGCTTGGCCCAGATAAAGGTGTAATACACCTTGCCATTGGAGCGATGGTTAATGCGGTATGGGATTTATATGCGAAGATGGAAGGAAAACCTTTGTGGCGTCTGATAGCAGATATGTCTCCGGAAGAATTCATGAAGTGTGTTGATTTTTCTTACATCACAGATGCCATTACTCCTGAAGAAGCGTTATCTATTTTGAAAGAAAAGGCGAGCGGTAAAAAAGACCGGATCGACTTTCTTTTGAAGAATGGATATCCGGGATACACAACTTCTGCCGGGTGGCTAGGCTACTCTGACGAAAAAATCCGCAGGCTCTGCAAGGAAGCCATTGCTGAAGGATGGCGGCACATCAAGATGAAAGTAGGTGCGAATCTGACAGACGATGTGCGAAGAGCGGGAATCATTCGGGAAGAAATTGGCAACGACCGGTTTCTGATGATGGATGCCAATCAGAAATGGAATGTCGACCAGGCCATTAGCAACATGAAGACGCTGGCACAATTCAATCCACTATGGATTGAGGAGCCCACCAGTCCTGACGATATACTAGGCCACGCGGCCATTGCAAAAGCCATTGCTCCGATTAAAGTAGCAACGGGTGAGCATTGTCAGAATCGAGTGATCTTTAAACAACTCATGCAAGCTCATGCTATTTCTTTTTGCCAGATTGATAGTTGCCGGGTAGGTGGTGTTAATGAAAACCTTGCAATTCTTTTGATGGCAGCCAAGTTTGGAGTTCCTGTCTGCCCGCACGCAGGAGGTGTTGGTTTGTGCGAATATGTGCAGCATCTTTCAATGATTGATTTCATCTGCATTACCGGCACCATGGAAAACAGATTGATCGAATATGTAGATCACTTGCACGAACACTTTCTTGATCCTGTTCTCATCAAACGAGGGCACTACATGCCTCCTTCCCTACCTGGTTACAGTATTGAGATGAAGAAAGAAACTTTGGCTGATTACTCCTTCCCTGATGGCAAAATCTGGAAACAAAATTGAATCATGTTTGAATTAAAAAACAAAATAGCAGTCATTACGGGCGCAGGCAGCGGTATCGGCAAAGCCATCGCCACTCGCTTTGCCGCACAGGGAGCTCACATTTGCTTGTTGGATCGCGATGTAGATGGTGTAAATAAAACACATTTCGAAATTTCAACCGCCAACGGAAAGAGCGAACCCTTTGTAGCCGATGTTACAAAACAGGGTGACATTATTTCGATCTTCAATACCATCAAAGCGAAATACAACTCTGTAGACATCCTTGTGAACAGCGCAGGCATAGCACACATCGGAAAAATCGAAAACACAACAGAAACAGATCTCGATAAGGTTTATGCTGTGAATGTTAAAGGCACTTATAATACTATGTTTGCCGCTACCGGAATTATGAAGGCGCAAAAAAGTGGAGTAATCCTTAATCTTGCATCGGTAGCTTCCAGCGTTGGCATCCCCGATCGTTTCGCATACTCCATGAGCAAAGGTGCTGTGCTAATGATGACCCTGTCTGTTGCCAAAGATTATATTAAAGACGGTATTCGCTGCAACTGCATTTCACCCGCACGTGTACACAGCCCTTTTGTAGATGGTTTTCTGAAAGCAAACTATCCTGGCAAAGAAGCCGAGATGTTTGAAAAACTTTCGAAGACTCAACCGATTGGCCGCATGGCTAAACCTGAAGAGATCGCTAATCTTGCATTATACCTATGTTCTGACGAAGCCTCTTTCATCACCGGCAGTGACTATCCTATTGACGGTGGGTTTATTAAATTGAATAATTAGAGCATTGTGTAAAATATGATCGACCTAAAGGTTATCGACAGATTTGTTGGAGAATTGGGGGGGGATCCTCGAGTCAGAATTGAAAACTGGAAATACGATTGTAGAAACATATGAAGATAACAATTCACCATTTCCCGTACCAAATGCAAGGATGATTTTCCTTGAAAAGTCATTTTGACCTCCAATCCAGAAGAATTTAACAAATATTGAATTCAGAAACGTCAATGATGCACACTACCGGAAGGCAGAATATTTTGACAAGGAAAATTCTCAGTTCTTGTGCTGTGGATTTGATTGACCAGATTTCACGAACCAATAATATTCCCTGTGAAAGCTTACCC
>CAZNCO010000099.1:0-10727 GCA_964571345.1 uncultured Ohtaekwangia sp. | reverse complement strand
AACCTGTCCATACCAGGCGATGAAGAACTCTGTAATATATGCTATACCTACAATTGATCCCGTGATAATGATAATGATGTTCATTAACTCCACGTGATAAATTGTGATGTAATCTTCCAGTTTGAAAACTTTGCGTGTTACAAGCAATAACGTTAACACCATTGCAAACCCTGAGAAAATAGCACCTGCCACAAAGTATGGAGGGAAGATTGTTGTGTGCCATCCAGGAATCACCGATGTCGCAAAGTCCATTGATACAATTGTGTGAACCGACAACACAAGTGGAGTTGAAAGACCTGCAAGGATCAGTGCAACAGCCTCATAGCGCATCCATGTTTTGGCAGCACCGTCCCATCCAAAGCTCAAAGCGTTATATATAGCAGCACGTGTCTTATTTCCCATGCGCACAGCGCGGTCGCGAATTACTGCAAAGTCAGGAATCAGACCAAGATACCAGAAAACAAGTGATACGGAGAAATAAGTCGAGATCGCAAAAACGTCCCAAAGAAGAGGAGAGTTAAAATTCACCCACAATGATCCGAAGGTATTTGGAAGGGGGAACGCCCAATAGAAACCTAACCATAAACGACCCATGTGAAAGCCAGGGAACGTAGCAGCACAAATTACCGCAAAGATTGTCATTGCTTCCGCAGCGCGGTTGATTGACATACTCCATTTCTGACGGAACAACAAAAGGATCGCAGAAATCAAGGTACCTGCGTGACCAATGCCGACCCACCACACGAAGTTGGTGATGTCCCACGCCCAACCTACAGTTTTGTTCAATCCCCATACTCCGATTCCAACCCACTCAAGTACACAAACACAGTACAAGCCGTAGAGCAGAAGTACGAAAGATATGCCAAAAGCCATCCACCAGAGGCGGGTAGGTTTTCCTTCTACCTGGCAGCTAATGTCTTGAGAAACATCACGGACAGTTTTACCACCGGTTACAAGGGGTTCGCGTATCGAAGAGGTTGCTTGCATATCAAATATTCAATGTTCAAAAATTCGTTTTACTTAATTTATTATGCGTGAGATCCTTTTGCCTTGTCTTTGTTCCTGATCTTCGTGAGGTAGAAGATATTGGGCTTCACTCCTATTTCTTCCAATACACGGAATGCTCTCGGATTTCCGATCTTCTTGTCAAAGCTGTAATTTGGATTCTTAGGATCATGCTCGATCTTCAACAACTTACTGATGTTGCTTTCAGGATTGTTCATATCACCGAATACAATAGCTCCGGTTGTACAAGCTGCCTGACAAGCTGTTACTACCTCACCATCATTCAATGCTCTACGCTCCTTCTTGGCGTTTAGCTTACCTGCCTGAATGCGTTGCACACAGAATGAACATTTCTCCATCACACCACGTGAACGAACAGTAACATCAGGGTTCAATACCATACGACCAAGGTCAGTATTCATAGCAGGGTTAGCCTGATAGAACTGTTGGTTGTTATGATATTTGAACCAGTTGAATCTTCTTACTTTATACGGACAGTTGTTGGCACAATAGCGAGTACCAATACAACGGTTATACGTCATTTGATTTAATCCTTCTGTGCTATGGGTAGTAGCAGCTACCGGGCAAACCGTCTCGCAAGAAGCGTTATTACAGTGCTGGCAAAGCATTGGTTGGAATGTAACCTCAGGATTTTCTGCTGCTTTTTCAAGACCTAGATAATCATCGTGCTTCGTTCCCTCAGGATTTGAGAAGTAACGATCGATACGTAACCAATGCATCTCGCGTCTGCGGATCACTTCATCCTTACCTACCAATGCAACGTTATTTTCCACATTACATGCTACTACGCAAGCTCCGCAACCATTACAGGTATTGAGGTCAATTGACATACCCCAATGATGATTTGGATACTTATGTCCTTTCCAAAGTGAAAGAGAAGAAGCATCTACTTTTTCATCCCACTTAGTAATTTTTGGCATTTCACGGCCTGCGAAAGGATCATTTTTGAATTCAGCTAAAGTAGCTTCCTGAATCACATTTTCACGTCCCATATAGGTCTGATGAATCTGTGTTTGAGCAAGTTGGAACGCTTTATCTGACTTAGCAACTGCTACACCTGTAGTTACATTGTAATTCAAAGAGCCATTTGAAAGAGTTACGAACGGATATGCACTTACCCCTCTGTTTTCTGCCACAACTCCCACTTTCGTGCGACCATATCCAAGCGCTAAACCAACAGTTCCTGGAACCTGGCCAGGCTGAACCAATGCAGGTACAGCAACGGATTTTCCATTTACTGTCAGATTTACCAATTGAGTATTTCCTTCAGCATCATTATCAATGTTCCATGCTTTTGCATCCGCTTGAGAAATCGTCAAATAATTGTCCCAAACAGCCTTAGTGATAGGATCAGGAAGTTCTTGAAGCAATGGATTGTTGGCTTGTGAGCCATTTCCAACTCCATAGTTTTCGTAAATAATCAATTCAACACCTGATCCTTTTACCGCAGCAATTGCTGATGCTGCAGCCTCAAGATTTCCATTAAATGTCAGAGCTTTTGATTCTGATGCTGCTCCTTCATAAACGCCATCGTATAAGCATTTATCCCAGAAACTTTGGAAAGTTCCAGCATCTTCCTTCTTGTCGAAGAACCAAGTTTTCCAGTTTGACTGCAAATAACCAAAGTAGTCCGTATTTGCCTCTCCAGCCCACACTAACAAACTCTCCTGCCCCTGACGGGTCTTGAAAATTGGAGTAATAGCGGGTTGCGACAAGCTGTATGAATTAGCCTTTGGTTCGAAGTCATTCCATGATTCCAGGTAATGGTGATCAGGAGCAATATAAGAGCAGCTCGAAGCTGTCTCATCAGGAGTATATGAAGTAGACACCGTCAAAGAAACATTCTTCAATGAAGTGCCAAGCTCCGCTCCCATTGGATGATCATAAACTGGGTTACAGTTGTAGAAGATCACCGCCCCTACTTTTCCGCCTTTTACATCAGAAATGAAATTTGCCATAGCCTCATCATTTCCTTTGCGGAAATTTACAGGCAATGCTGTGTTGATGGTTGTTCCGTAGTTGCCCAATAGGTTGTTGATTGCATTCACAATCACTTGAACCGACTTATCGTTGGAGCCTGCCACCACCAAAGATGCTCCTTTATTTTCCCATAATTCATTTGCTGCCTTTTCAACATACTCCGCTTTTGTAGCAGGTACTGAGATCGAAGCTGCTCCAGCCTTTGCCGCAATGAAGTTATAAAGTTGTGCTACCACCGCACCTTCTTGCGAAGGTTTTATCATCGAACGATAATCCGCATTGGCTCCAGTTAATGAAAGAACACTTTCAAACTGATAATGGCGAGACATGTCACGCTTCTCTTCACTCACTTCGCGAGTGGTTGCATATTGCTTTGCAAACTCAATCGGAGAAACCCATGTACCCAGGAAATCAGCAGCTACACTCACAATGACTTTGGCCTTGCTAAAATCATAAGAAGGAATCATGGCAGTGCCAAATGATTCTTCATTCGCTTTCATCATTCCGTAGGTCGAAACCTGATCATACTGAATGTGTTGAGCCGTTGTGTATTTCGCTTTGAATTTTTCAATTACTGATAATGTGCTTGGACTCAGGATCGTATTGCTTACAATAACAATGCTTGCACCTTTACCAGAAACGTCACCGAGTTTGGCGATGATTTCTTTGTCAATAGCTTCCCACTCAGCGCTCTTATCTCCTGCCTTAGGGCCTCTTAATCTGTAATTATCATAAAGAGAAAGAACAGAAGCCTCTACCTGTGCACTTGTCCCACCGCGTGTGACGGTAGACAGACTGTTACCATCTACTTTAATAGGACGTCCGTCTCTCACTTTAACTACGATGCTGCAATAATCACCACCATTTACATAGCTTGATGCATAATAATTAGGAATACCTGCATCGGCATCCATGGGCTTCATCACATATGGAATGGCTTTGCGAACAGGCGCTTCGCAGGCCGCCAATGAAACGGCCGCCACGCTAAATCCCATCATCTTCAAAAAGTCTCTGCGCGAATGGCCATTATCGTGACCACCCATGTCAACAAATTCATTGTTGGCATGCTTAACGAACTCAGTGTCGTTCTTAAGCTCCGGTAAACCTTTCCAATATGTCTTTTTGATATCGCTCATAATGTCTGAATCAGATCGAAATTAGTTTCAATATTAATAGTGGCACTTGGCGCATTCCAATCCGCCAATGTCTTCAACTTTCATCTTCGTGCCTTTGCCTTTGCTTGCTTCGTGTACTTCAAGAAGCTTATCATAGTAAGCATTTCCAGCATTATTCACATCCGTCTTGCGGTGGCAGTCAATGCACCATCCCATCGTGAGTAAAGAATACTGCTTCACCACATCCATCTCTTCAATAGGACCGTGACAGGTCTGACATTCAATACCTCCTACATTAACGTGCTGTGCGTGATTGAAATATGCCAAGTCAGGTAGGTTGTGAATACGAACCCACTCAATAGGCTTTTGTTTTCCAGTATAAGAAGCTGTTTTTGGATCATAGCCAATGGCAGCGTAAATTTTCTGAATCTCAGGAGACTCCTGTTTGATCTGCGAGTGGCAGTTCATACAAATGTTGGGAGAAGGAATATTCGCCTGCTTTCCTTTATTAGCTCCTGTATGGCAATACTTACAATTGATTTCGTAAGCACCAGCATGCAACTTGTGTGAGAAAGCGATTGGCTGCTTAGGTTGATAGCCTTGCTGAACACCAATTGAATATAAGCCGTCAATTACATTTTTAAATAATATCGAAGTAACAATGAACATCATCAGGAATATAAATCCTGAGCTTCTTACTACTGTAGAGAATGTGTAAGGAGAATTAACGATTTCCTTATCCTCTTCGCTTAAACCTTCTTTTTGATTCAGGTATTTCTTAAGCGCTGAGGTAATCAATGCCAATATAACTAGCATTAACACCAAGATAATTATCATTCCCGCAAGGATAGCATCCAGATATCCTGAAGGAATTCCAGAACCAGAGCCAGCAGACTGTCCTGCTGCCGGTGCCGAAGCAGCCGGTGCGTCTGGCTTGTCAGCTTCTGCCTTTACATAAGCCAGGATGCTCATGATCTGATCATCAGTATAGCTTGTAAAGGCCGTCATCTGACTCTTATTATAGTCAGCATAAAGTTTTACAGCGTAAGCATCGCCACTAGCTATAACCTTAGCTGAGTTGCGAATCCATCCTTTGATCCAATCAATAGATGGGGCGCGGTCGTACACTCCTGCAAGAGCAGGGCCGACCAATTTCTGTTTTACCCTGTGGCAAGACTTACAGTTGCCGTTGAACAAAGCTTCACCTGCACTGATAACAGCGGGATCTTTAGAAATTTCTTGCGCGGAAGAAATGAAACCAGAGACTACGAAGAGTGCGAGAGTGAATAACTTGACGAGACCAGGTAATGTATCCTTCATCATGTTGCATTTAGGTACCCGCTTTTTTGCGGAATCGCACAAATCTACACCTAGGATGCATTATTTCAAATAAATTTTATCCACTTCGCAATATTTTATTCCGCCAACCTCCCTTTCGTATCTCATCCACTTACACAAACATCTCTCGTTAGTCACCTAAGCCATTGAATAGCAGTTTAATTTCGTTTTTTAGAATAAATTTAGGTCTTTCTAATCTACGTCAAAAAAAATTCAATGACAGCCTTCGAATATGTAAGCGTTTTCATTTCAGTAATTCTAGGCTTAGGGGTCACCCAGGCACTCACAGGCATTGCAGATCTTATTCACCAGAGTAAACGCGTTAAGATTTATTGGCCGCATCTTGTATGGATCATTCTGGTCATTATAATGCACGTACAAGAATGGTGGGTCACCTTTGATCTTCGTTCAATCACTACCTGGCGGCTACCTACTTTTCTTTTTGTGATGCTCTACCCTATCACCCTGTTTATATTAGCACGCCTCCTTTTCCCTTTCGGACTGCAAGATGAAGTAATCGACCTTAAGGTCTTTTATTTTGAAAACTATCGCAGAATATTTTTATTCAGTGCCTTACTGGCCCTATTCGCTATTCTTGACAGCCTGTTTATTCGGCACGATTCGCTGATCGACCAGATTCCAAGAGTAGTTATTATAGGTATGCTGATATTTGTAAGCTGGACAAAAACGGTAAGTCCAACCTTGCATAAAGTAATTGCTACCCTACTCGCACTATTCTTGATAATAAGTATTGTATTAGCGTGGGATGTTTGGTTAGTTGCAAATGAATAGGTTTTTATGACTACCAATACCTTTGCCCCCAATTTACAATTTTTCGGAAGCCAAAATATCGGATTACCACCTCGTTCGAAAGTCGTGGTGATAGGTGCTGGTGCTTTTGGCGGATGGACTGCGTTGTACTTACAAAGGAAAGGCTTTAATGTTACGCTGATTGATGCATGGGGAGCAGGCAATTCGCGAAGCAGCTCTGGAGATGAAACTCGTGTGATCCGCTCCACATACGGAGCCAATGAGTTTTACTTTGATCTGAATGTAAGAGCTCTTCAGTTATGGAAAGAACACCAACTCGTATGGGGACGGCAAGTGTTTCATAATACTGGAGTCATCTGGCTTTGTTATCAAGACAAGAACCCTATCGTGGACGACTCCATTCCTTTCGCCAGAAAACATAGAATGGAATACGAATATTTGTCTGTGTCCGACATCCAAAAGCGATTTCCGGTTATCCAGACTTCCGATCTCCATCATGCCTGGTTTGACCCTTACGGAGGATATTTGAAAGCACGCGAAAGCTGTCAATTGGTCGTTGATCAGTTTCTGCGAGGGGGTGGCAAAGTTCTTCCAGGGTATGTTAGGCCCAGCGACATTTCGGACATCGAACATCAGGTTACACTTTCAAGCGGTGAAAAGGTTGCTGCCGATGCATTTCTTTTTGCCTGTGGTCCCTGGCTTGGACAATTGTTTCCTTTCTTAAAAGATAAAGTAATCTGTACGAAGCAAGAAGCTTATTATTTTGGTGTACCGGAAGAGAAGGTGAATGCCTTCAACCAAATGCCAGCCTGGATAGACCTTGACGGGAAAGACTTTTATTATGGGATACCCGGAAACGCTAATCGCGGCTTCAAAATTGGCGTAGATAGAAGAGGTGAATTATTCGATCCCACCCATGGCGACAGGATATTAAACCCGGATGTTCTATCGCGCGCGAGAACTTTTATCGGCCATCGGTTTCCCGAATTAAAAAATGTTCCCCTGGCAGAAAACAGAGTATGCCCTTATGAAAATTCTCCGGATGGAAATTTTATATTTGAGCAACATCCCGAAGCATCCAGTGTTTGGGTTTTGGGTGGCGGATCAGGTCATGGCTTTAAGCACGGCCCCGCGCTGGGGGAATTAATCGCTACAAAATTTACATGAGCCAATTTTGAAACGGATCATAAATCTTATTTGTACGAACTCTCTCCTACTGGGTATAATTCTATTCTTGCAATGCCTGCAAGTCTGCTATGCACAGATAAAACAGAAGGAAAATGACTTTCCATTGATTGAAACGTCTGATTGGAATGCAGCTCAGAGACTTTTACCCATTACGGGAAAGTGCCTTTTTTTTGAAAAGCAATTATTAAATCCCGATCAGTGTAAAATTAAAGTTGGCTCAATTAAGAAATTTCCTTCTTTATTCGAAGGAAACGGTGGCCTTGGCTTTGGCACTTACTACATAAATTTATTAGCACCAGAAAATGAGGCTACGCTTTCATTATACCTCCCTCAGATATATTCTTGCTACAAACTTTGGATTAATGATGCCTTAATTACTGAGACCGGTGTGGTCGAAAGAACAGCAGAGAAAACCAAACCTCAATGGCTCACAAAAATTGTGACGTTTAAAAATGATCAAGATACAATCTCTATCGTGTTGCAAGTAGCAAACTTTCATCACGCCAAGGGAGGAGTAAAAGAGAACCTCTTTCTTGGAACTGAGGAAAATATTTCCAACAAGATCCGAATATCAACGGTTGCCAACTTGGTTGAAACTATCATCCTTTTTTTAATCGGTTTTGTATTCCTGATGGTTTTTGTATTTGGCGAACGGAAAAAAGTTGCTCTTTTCTTTGCGATGCTCAGTATAACATGGTCAGTAAGATCCGTGTTCTCAAATCAATATCTGTTCGCCAATTATTTTCCCGATATCAATTGGGTGTTGCTGGTTCGCATTGAATACATCACTTTATTTCTAACAATCATTTGGGGCACACTAACGGTGGGCAACCTTTTCAAAAACGAGGCGAGCAACATTGCGAATTATATTTTAGTTGTATTCAATATTCTCTTTACCTTATTCTGTCTTTTGGTTACTCCCAGACAATTTACCCAGTGGCTTAATCTTTACCTGGTAATTGGAGTAATGTTGATTTTTTATGCAGCATTTGTAGTTATCCGGGCATGGATTAAAGATCGCATAGGCTCTGCTCTTCTTACCATCTCTATTTTTATAGGTGTCGTTATTTTCGGCTACGATATTCTTGTATTTGAAGTCTTCGTCAGTTACAATCCGATTATTTTTAGCCTAGGATATATTTCCATATTCTCGCTAATGGCGGTGGCAATCGCCTTGCACATTAATCTTATTCGCAGCAGCAGCTCCAGCACAACAAGGCTCACCTACGATGACCTGTTCAAAAAACAGTAATCAATACCAGCCGGCTATTGTTTACTCTCGACTGTTTAAGTTATTTTTGCGGCTCATTTATAAGTTTTTACGACAATGGCCGAATACAGCAAGGACGAGATCAAGAGAATCGAAGAAAAGTGGCAACAAGAGTGGGAAAAGCGTGGTGTGTACAAAACCAATGAAGACCCGGAAAAACCGAAATATTATGTGCTGGATATGTTCCCTTACCCTTCGGGTGCGGGGCTCCATGTTGGCCATCCACTCGGATACATTGCTTCGGATATTGTAGCCCGTTTCAAAAGACTGAAGGGTTTTAATGTGCTTCACCCGATGGGATTCGATGCTTTCGGGTTGCCCGCTGAACAGTATGCAATTGAGCATGGGGTTCATCCAGCCAAAAGCACGCAAGACAACATTCAGAATTTTAAAAGACAATTAAGCAAAATCGGTTTCTGCTATGACTGGAGTCGCGAAGTGCAGACGTGTGATCCATCTTATTACAAATGGACACAATGGATATTCTTGCAGATCTTTGATAGCTGGTTCAATAGAAAGAAACAAAAAGCTGAGCGCATCAGCGAGCTGATAAAATTATTTGAAGCCGAAGGAAACAAGAATCATCCAACTCCAAATACAAAATCTCAAATCTCAACTTTCACATCTGCCGAATGGAAATCCTTCTCAGAAAAAAAGAAAGAGGAAGTATTGATGGAGTATCGCCTCGCCTACCTCGCTTACACCGATGTAAACTGGTGTGAAGCATTGGGCACGGTATTGGCAAATGATGAAGTGATCAATGGCGTGAGCTACCGCGGTGGTTTTCCTGTTGTAAAGAGACAAATGCGCCAGTGGAGTTTGCGCATTACGGAATATGCAGAGCGCCTGTTAAAAGGCCTGGATGAAATTGACTTCAGCGACTCGATGAAAGAGATCCAGCGCAACTGGATTGGAAAATCAATGGGTGCTGAATTAGACTTCAACGTTCAGAATTCAACTTCGAAAATTAAAGTATTCACCACACGACCTGATACGATCTTCGGTGTAGATTTTATGGTGCTGGCGCCAGAACATGATTTGGTAAAACAAATCACAACCACTGAACAACAAGAGGAAGTTGAGAAATATTTAAAGTATGTAGAGAGCCGCTCGGAAGTGGAGCGCATGGCAGAGGTCAAGAAGATCACGGGCGCATTCACAGGCGCTTACGCGATCAACCCATTTAGTGGCAAGCAAGTGCCGGTATGGATCAGTGAATATGTATTGGCTGGTTACGGAACGGGCGCG
Source organism: uncultured Ohtaekwangia sp. (assembly GCA_964571345.1). Taxonomy (GTDB): domain Bacteria; phylum Bacteroidota; class Bacteroidia; order Cytophagales; family Cyclobacteriaceae; genus ELB16-189. Next base: position 791 of record CAZNCO010000099.1, on the reverse strand, counting down.
ATCATGGCAGTACCTTGCGGTGACGAGCGCGACTTCAAATTCGCGAAGCATTTCAACATTCCAATCACCAACATCATCGGAAAATATTTTGATGGCACTGACGCAAATCCTACCAAAGAAGCCATTCTTGAAAACTCTGGTTTCATGAATGGGCTGGTGATGACAGAAGCCATCGAAGTTGCGATCAAAACATTGGAAGAAAAAGGAATTGGCAAACGCCAGATCAACTACAAGATGCGCGATGCCGGTTGGAGTCGTCAGCGCTATTGGGGCGAGCCGTTCCCGATCGTATTCAAAGATGATGTTCCGTACGCAATGAAGGAAAGCGAACTGCCGCTTGAGTTGCCGGACTCAAATAATTTTAAACCATCCGGCAACGGTGAAGGCCCATTGGCCAATTTGAAAGAGTGGATCAACTTCTCTCCTAGCGCAAGACGGGACAGCAACACTATGCCCACGCATGCAGGAGCCGCTTGGTATTTTCTGCGCTACATGGACCCACATAACAAGAATGCTTTCGCAGACAAAAAAGCATTGGACTACTGGAACCAGGTGGATGTGTACATCGGTGGATCCGAACATGCCGTAGCTCACTTGTTGTACTCACGCCTCTGGAGAAAAGTTCGCCATGACTTGGGTTATCTGAATTTTGACGAGCCTTTCAAGAAGCTTATCAATCGAGGTAAGATTACGGGGGATTCAAGAGTTGTGTATCGTGGATTCGTCACTTGGGCAAGCAATGAGTCAGGAGGAAGTCACAGTTTTCAACGTACCATCTTCGGATCTTATGG
>CAZNCO010000098.1:0-10816 GCA_964571345.1 uncultured Ohtaekwangia sp. | reverse complement strand
CCACTTATGTGCAGGAATCTCCTGCCAAGCATAAGGGATATGCGTATGCGCGCGGTGCCAACCCTACGCGTAATGCTCTTCAAAAAAGTATTGCTACTTTGGAGAACGGAAAATTTGGCCTTTGCTTCTCATCGGGAATGGGTGCCACGGATACCGTAATCAAATTATTGAGCCCCGGTGACGAGGTGATCACCAGCAATGACTTATATGGTGGATCATATCGTATGTTTAGGAAAGTATATGAAAAATTCGGTATAAAATTTCATTTCATTGACTTGAGCGATGCACGAAATGCTGAAGCATATATCAATGCAAAGACGAAACTATTCTGGATTGAAACTCCCTCCAATCCATTGATGCGCATCATCGACATCGAGGCATGTGTAAAGATTGCGAAGAAAAACAATTGTCTTGTAGCTGTTGATAATACGTTTGCATCTCCTTATTTACAGAACCCACTCGATCTTGGCGCAGACATCGTAATGCACTCGGTAACCAAGTACCTGGGAGGACACAGCGATGTAGTGATGGGAGCACTGGTAGTAAATGATGAAAAGCTTTACCAGGATCTGGCATTTATTACCAACTCGTGTGGTGCCGTGCCGGGCCCTCAGGATTCTTTCCTTGTGCTACGCGGAATTAAAACACTTCACTTGCGCATGGAACGCCACTGCAAGAATGGGAAAATCATCGCGGAATATCTGCGTAACCATGCCAAAGTTGGAAAGGTGCATTGGCCTGGTTTCACCGATCATCCTAATCATGCGATCGCTAAAAAGCAAATGCGCGACTTTGGTGGAATGCTTTCTTTCACCTTAAAAGAAGACAGCATGGAGAAAGCCACAAAATTGATGGAGAGTGTTGAATTGTTTTCGCTCGCTGAATCTCTGGGAGGTGTTGAATCACTGATCAACCATCCTGCCTCGATGACCCACGCAAGCATTCCAAAAGAAGAAAGAATGAAAAACGGATTGAGCGACACGCTTATCCGATTGAGCATCGGTGTGGAAGATGCCGAAGATCTGATCGCTGACCTCGATCAGGCATTAAGTAAAATCTAAATAAAAACCCCGAGTCATTCGGGGTTTTTCATTTGCAGAAAGATTAATTAGCGCGAGGCTTTGTTTGCCCATCATGTTTTTGCCTTCGGATATTTCTGCTGGCACGGTTCTCCTCTCTTTTCAATTTCTCTCTTTCCTGAGGTGTCACATTTCCATCTGCTTTCGCTCTGCGCTCAGTCCTTTGGATGTGACGCTGCTGTGCCTTCAGTCTGCGGGCTTCTTTGTTGGTGAGTTCGCCACTGGCGCGTCCTTCCGCAATTCGTGCTCGCTCGGTGGCTTCGCGCGAGTCAATGCCAGGCGTATTCGTGGTTTGCGAAAAAGCGGCTCCGGCTACAGTCAAAAATAAAACCGTCATTAAAGATTTCATATTCGTTTCCATTTGTGCGTTAATGGCTCTTAGAGTAAAACTGCTAAAAAGGGTTTAACGGAACTGAAATAAAATTCTAAATACCTAACACGGTTTTAAGTTTTGCAAAACCTGACTGACTCAATGGAATCCTGATTCCACTCTTGAGCAGTATTACGTGATTATCTTTTTCGAGGGGTTCAATACGTGTAAGCTCCTGCAAATTTAGAATATACGACCGATGAACCCGAACGAATTGCGCGGGATCCAAGGCGCGTTCAAAATGGCTCATTGTTTTTTTCTTCATGTAGAACCCATCGGCTGTGTGAACCTTTACATAGTCATCAAACGCCTCTATATAATGAACCTTTTGAATCGGTAGCACTACAATGTTTTGTCCCTTCTTCACCACAATGCGATTGCGCTCTTCGGGTTGAGTTGTTTCTTCCAATACCTTTTGAACACTCTCGGCACCTGAATTTTGTGATTGCCATTTATTCATTGCTTTGTCAAAACGCTCCCTGCTGAATGGTTTTAAGAGATAATCAATCGCATGAACTTCAAAAGCTTTAATAGCATATTCATCAAAAGCGGTAGTAAAGATGATTCCGGGAATCTTATCCAAAAGCTCAAGCATTTCAAAACCATTGATTTTGGGCATTTGAATGTCGAGAAAAATCAGGTCGGGTTGATATTGTGTTATAGCCTTCACTCCTTCAAACCCGTCATTGCATTCAGCGGCTATCTGTACATCGGCAAAAGGCTTCAGATATTCCTTCACTACATTTCGGGCCAACGGCTCATCATCGATAATCACAACATTCATGACTGTGGGATTTTTAAAGTGGTGACAAAAACAGAATCCTGCTGTTCCGCTTTTACTAAATCATTTCGAAAATATAAAAGGGCAAGCCTGCGCTGGATCGAACTCAATCCAAAACCGGTTCCAGACTTGGGTGGCGAGCTTTCAGGATCAAATGGATTGATCACTTCAAGGATCAAATTGTTTGCTTCAGCTTTGGCTGAGATCTTAATCGTAACCGTGCCAAGCGTGTCATACAATCCAAATTTGATCGCGTTCTCTACCACGGGTTGTAAAAGAAGAGACGGCAATTTCATCTGCTTACTTTCATTGGTGATTTGAATTTCCGTTTCCAGCCGATGCCCAAACCGTACCTTCTCAATCTCAAGGTACAAATTGAGATGGCGAATTTCATCTTCGAACGATACGAGTTGATTTGCATCTTTGCGAATGGTGCCACGCAAAAAATCTGAAAGTTGCTCTACCATCTTTCGGGCAAGTTCTGGCTGCGATCCCACCAGCGAACTGATAGAATTAAGGCTATTGAAAAGAAAATGAGGCTGTAGCTGCTGGCGAAGGTTCGACAATTCTGCTTCGCGCATTAGTTTTTCTGCTAAAGCAACCTGTTGCTTATCCAGGTTTTGCTCTTTCATGTAAAACCACAGCCAGCCGGCCGCCCCAATCAACACCATCAGTAGCCACATGAAGAGAAAACGGATCACCATCGTTTGGCTGAGCATCCTCAGATAGGCTTCATCCTGAACGAAGTATTTCAGCAACCATTTGAGCACAGCAACAAAAATCACACTGAGCACAGCACTTGAAATCAACAAGTACAAACTATTCTTGCCTGTAGGCTGATAGAATCGCACCATCATGATCTCTACGTATCCATCTGCCAACAGGCAACATTGCGTAAGTGATGAATCCAAAAGGGCCAGGGGAAAAGACACTCCATAATAAACGAGTAAACCCGTTTGAATACTCACCCAAAGCGCAAGCCAGCTTGCAATCAGGCCCGAGACCCTATACCAACTTACTTCTTTCATAGATCAGAAGGCAGGCTTAAAGTTAAGCTGCATAAAAGCCGCGCGGTTGTGAACATAATTAATATAGGAAGCTGGTTCCTCAATTTCACGCACTTGCGAATACAATTCAATCCCATCTTTCCATTCCTTGATCGGCAATAGTTCAGAAACATTTACAAACTCCCATTTAAACGGGCCATGCAGATCATTTATCACAATCTCTTCTTCGTGCAAACCAAGAACCCGAGCCTTTAACAATGCTTCTTCAAAACCATCCGCTTCGATCAGACGAATGTGTTCATCAAACTGTGGCTTCGTCATTCCTTCGCCAACTATTTGAAAGACCACTTTTGCTATGAACCAGTTCATGATATTAATTTTTGATAATGAAAAATTCGTAATTATGATACTCAATAACTTTTTATATCCACCCCACCAAAGATAACTGTGCCTGTGAGTACGAGCATACGATTATCCGACACGTCACTGCTCTGTGGGCGTTTGTCTTCCACTCCGCCAAACACGCATACAATTTCAGATTTCACTTTCCAATTGGCCGGCACCAGCAGCTTTGTTCCGCCAAACACGTTGGTTATATCCAGTGTTGCTTTTCCGTTGATATCCGCTTGCATCAAATCAATATCTGAGCCACCGAACACAGAAGTTATCTCACCTCCTTTAAAATCCTTCGATACCATTTTACGCTTCGATCCTCCAAATACATTTGTGGAATCAATCATGTTATCTGAATCGGTTGTTTGAGTTGCCCATTTCTCCCATTCGCCATCCCAGTTTTTTTTTCTCCGCTTTGGCTTTAGAATCATGTACACACCGAAGAAGATGATGACCATAGGCCAGATGTATTGTTTAAAACTTATCTCCGGATAAAAGTCATCGATCAACAAGGCAGCACCAAAGAAAACCGGAACAAGCCAAAAATCGGGGCGGAAGGATTTTCGGGCGCCCAAAAATAAACCACCTGCAAGTAATATGGTTCCCCAGTTGGTAACCCAATAAGGAATATCAAATCCCATTTGTCTAGCCAACAATACACCACCCACTATTACCAAAATCAGCCCGGCAAAAGCACGGCCGGAATGGTTGGGAACAAAGTTTGGTTTCTCATCGCTTAAATTTCTATCGTCCGTTTTCATGTGTTTATAAATTATTTTTAATGGTCACATGCAATCTCCGGGCAAATTATCATGCCTTTGGCTAAGTGACCTGGGCGGAGATTTCATATTTATTTGAATTAATGCTCAAATCAACGCAATAAAGATACACACGGCCATGACCAATAGGCTGGCAAAGGAGGATAGTCGGTCAATACCGGAAGGGCGTAGGTAAACGAGAAGTGGAGTTTTTTCGCCTATTCGGCTGAACCACTGCGGTCGTGGATTTTAATCTTAGATAAATCGATATCCTTGTCCTCTTCTTCCGTGTAAAACCCGGTATCGAAGTCATCCAACAGGATTTTCTGCTGATCCAATTGCTTGGGTTTATCAAAAGTCATGATCAAGGCAGGCAGCAAGATAAGGTTGGTGAACATGGAGATCACCAGCGTTGTGGATGTAAGTATGCCTAATGCAATGGTTCCCCCAAAAGAAGAGAACGTGAAAATGATAAAGCCTGCAAACAACACAATCGAAGTATAGATAATGCTCTTACCTGTTTCCAGGATACTCTCGCTGACAGAAACGGGTACGAAGAAATTATTTGCCAATTGTTCCTGACGATACTTGGCAAGAAAGCGAATGGAGTTATCTACTGAAATACCAAACGTAATACTAAAGATCAAAGCAGTACTCGCCTTGAGGTGAATACCAAAGTAGCCCATCAAGCCAGCGGTGATCATCAATGCAAGCAGGTTGGGCGCCAATGAAATGATAATCATACGCACGTTGGCAAATAAAAACGCCATCGAAAGAGTGATCAGTATAAACGCCAGTAACAAACTCTCCTGCAAGTTGGCGATCAGGAATTTATTTCCTTTGATGAAAAGTTTTGTAGTGCCCGTAACATTGGTGGTGATATTTGAGCCTTCAAAAATCTTATTCATACGTGGCTCGATCACACGGTTCACCAGTGAATCCATTTTCTCGGAACCGATGTCCGCAATCTGCATGGAGATACGCATGCGGGTGTAAGTGGAATCAACGAATGACTTCAACAGACCTGTATTATCATTCTGTCCTTTCATGTAGCGAAGAATATAGACAGCTTCAGCCTTTGACGGAAGTTCATAACGCTCAGGGTCGTTATTGTAATAAGCCTGTTTGGAGGCCTTGATTAAACTAAGAACAGAAATAGGCCTTGATACAACCGGAATAGAGTCGATGAAGTTTTCAAACTCTTCAATTTTCTTCAGATTGGATATGTTCAAAACTCCTCTGCGTTTCCCTGTATTTACTTCCACTTCCAAGGGCATGATGCCGCTGAAATTCGTTTCAAAAAATTTCAAATCCTTTCGAATGTCGCTTTCCTCCGGCACCTCGTCAACCATAAAAGTGATTGACTTTAACTGCATGATTCCAAAGATGGAAAAGATTGCCAGTCCAGCTGATACTAAATAAATGGCCGGGCGATAGCGGTGTACCGTAATGTCATTGATATAAAGTAGCTTTCCGAGAACTTTAAAATTCAGGTGGCGCAGGTGCTTCTCTTTGGGCTCAGGCAACCATGAAAAGACTCCCGGGATCATGATCAGGCTCACCACAAAAAGAACCATGATGTTGATGCCTGCTACCAATCCAAACTCCCGCAGCAACGTAATGTCAGTGGCTAGCAATGTAAAAAATCCAATCGCCACAGTTAAGTTTGTAAGGAAGGTGGCGAGACCCATTTTCTTTACTACCGCGGTAATCGCCTCTTCTTTATTCTGGCGTTTATTGTATTCAAGGTGATACTTATTGAGAAGGTAAATGGCGTTGGTGATACCAATCGTCACAATCACCGGTGGAATCAAACCACTCAGCAATGTGATTTTATATCCCAACAGGGCTAAAGTACCCATCACCCAAACCACTACGATTCCAATAATGATCATCGAGAAAAGCACCGCCCGAACGGAGCGGAAGAAGAAGAACATAATCAAGCCTGTAATCACAGCCGACAGGTACAGAAATACCTGCATCTCTTGCCGTACCTTCTGTGCCATGATCGTACGAATGAATGGCAGCCCGGCATATCTCAATTGAATGCCCGTTTCTTTTGTAAAGGCATCGCCAACGGCCACAAGTGAATTGGTAAGCCCAATGCGCTTTTCCGAATTCATTACTTCTTTCTGTACGGAGATGAGCATCATGGTGGCTCCATTCTTCACGTTTACAAGTTGCCCCATGTAAAACTTCTGATTACGCAGGGCACCCATTAAACTATCCAACTCATGCTGGCTCGCTACTTCTTTGGGGAAAAGTGCATCCAAGACAAACCGCGTCTTTGCAGTATCTTTTTTTACAATCTTTACTTCAGGTAAACTCAACACATTATTGACACCTGCAATTGCCTTAATTTGTTTATTTAGTTCGCGGAAGCGGTTAAAGTTTTTCAACGTGTAGACAGAGCTATCTTTGCAACCCACAGCAATGATGTTGGCATCTTCCCCAAATTGTTTCTTGAAAGTTTGAAGAAAAACCATCTCAGGGTCATCGGCTGGCACCGTGCGCGCCAGATCATAACTCATTTCCACTTTTGTAGCATAGTAGCCCATAACAGCTGTAATCAGCACAATTACAACAATGAGAGCCAACCGAAAACGAATGATAAACTGGGCTACCTTATCCCACATGACGGATTTAAAAATTTTGTGGGCAAAGCTAAGGATTTTTGTTTGCTAAGGAAGAGGAAATATGATCACAGGATGCTAATGGTCAGCCTTTAGGGCCGTAGCAGCCGAAGCCGAAAGAACAAAACTGACAATCGAAGAAGTAACGAAATAGGCAACCAGAAAATAGGAAATGAACGGCACCAAAGAGCTTGCATCAAACCAATCGCCCTGCTGAAAGATGATATAGATGCCTAGCAGATTCTTGACCAATTCCCACATCCATGCCTGGCCACTGTTATCCAGTAATTCCGTATAGGCATATACGGATAGAAAGATAAAACCTCCGTAAATGAACATTCGGGGCGATCCAATTTCTGCAATATTTCCAAACAGGTAACTCACCAATAGCAAAACCATGAACATCTGAGTCCAGCAATAGATCAGCAAACCTTTCGAAGTCTTTGGATCATATTTCTGGAAATGGAATACATCCTGAATTTTATACACAGGGAATTTATCAACCACATCTGCCGGCCTCCACCCTAGCGGCATAAACCAGATGCGCATCTTATCTTTCCAGGATCTTGTACGCCATGCGTCTTTGATCAGCAGCCACAGGTGCAAAAAGTTGATTTTGATTGGATTGAATGTGCGCACCGGGCGCGTAACACCATACACCGCTGGCACCGATGGCAGTTCCTCCTGATACGTTCCAAAAAGCTTATCCCAGAAAATAAAAATCTGCCCATAGTTCTTGTCTAGATATTGTGGATTGATGGCATGATGTACGCGATGATGGGAAGGCGTTACAATAATTTTTTCAAGAAAACCCATCCTGCCAATATGCTGCGTATGATACCAGAATTGTGCGAAGAGGTGCAGCGGGGCCACAATTGCAATCACGCTCCCAGGCACTCCTAAAAGAGCGGCTGGCAGCAAAAAGATGGCAAATATTTTCACAATGGTAGAAATACTTTGGCGCAATGCACAGGCCAGGTTAAACTCCTCGCTGCTATGGTGAATGATGTGATTGTTCCAAAACAAATTATACTCATGTGAAATACTATGGACCCAATATCCCGCAAAGTCAAGTGCCATAAACGCGATAAGATAAACAAGCCATGTAGCTTCGATGTGAACCAATGCTATGCGACTAAGCAACCAGTCGTAAGATATTACTACAATGCTTAAGCCCAACACATCCTTTGTAACATTGGTAACGCCCGAACTTAAACTGGAGATCATGTCGTTGGTGCGAACGGTATCTTTACCTTTTCGCCAGCCCCACCATTTTTCAAACAGCACAAGCAGTAAGAAGGCAGGCATAGCAATCAGCAATATTTTTCCGTATGCTTCCATGTTTCTCCGTCAATAAAATTAAGAAATAAAGGTACTTTTGATTAACCTAAAAACACATGCAAAATTGCGCCAATTCTTACATGTAAATCACCAATTCAAAAATGAAAATTTTCAACATTCTATTTGCCATCATCTTTCTGAGCTTCGCGGCTGTTCAATACAATGATCCGGATCCTTTATTGTGGATATTTATTTACGGAGCCATGACCATCATTTGTTCGTTGGCTGCCTTCGGTCGCGTCTACAAAACTGCGCTATTGATCCTGGCCATCGGCTACTTCGCTTATGCTATGATGCTGCTGCCTTCCGCGATTATATGGTTTAACTCTGAAGATCGTTCACTATTATTTGACGACATCGCGAAAATGCAAAACCTCTATATTGAAGAAACACGTGAGTTTCTGGGATTAATTATTTGCCTGATCGTGTTATCGATTAATTACCTTTTAAAGATGAGACAGATTAAGCCTTAATTTGTCTTATCGGTCAGTGTCTTTGTTAGCTTTTAATCTTTGATGAATGAGTAAGTCCTCTTCGTATGAAAAATTTATCCTGGGGCCCGGGCCGCATCAACTGAACGGAGCGGAATATAAACGAGTAATGCTCACAGGCTACCTGTCAGTTTTAAGCTTAATCATTTCTGTTTTTTATGCGCTGTTAGATTTCTACAACGGCATTTATTATTCGATGCCCGGATATGTTTTACTCGTCTTAACATCGTTTATTGTCTTTGCTTCCCTCCGAAAAAAGAAATATTCACTCGCTAAAATTCTGCTGATGGCAAACGCCAATCTTGTAGTATTTTTTGCCGCCATAAATGACCCGCCAGCTACAGGTACTTGCATGTTTTTCATACCTGCGGGAACAGGTTCTTTTGCCATGTTTGGTTTTCAGGAACGAAGCAAACCCATCCTGATAGCTTTTTTCTCTGTAGGGCTATTCGTTTTAGCCTTCTTTGGCAACATCCAAGTACCGCATACCACCGTGTCTGCGCAGTACATTGTTGTGAGTTTCATCGTCAATTTTATCATTTCTCTTACCATCATCGTATCAATGCTTTACTTCCTGGGAAGCCTAAATGAAATTTCAGAAAAAGGGCTAATGGAAAAAGAACAGGCCGAGCGCGTAAAGAATGATCAACTTGTAAAAATCAATAGCGAACTGGATCGTTTCATCTACAGCATCTCGCACGATCTGAAATCGCCATTGAGTTCGATTCAAGGATTAGCCGCAGTGGGCAAACTCTCCTCCAACCCCGAAGAGATGAAACAATGTTTTTCATTTATTGAAGACCGCGTGAAGGCGCAGGAATATTTCATCGGTGAAATCATCGAAATCTATCGCAATAATCGTGTAGATCTTAAGCCGGAAAAAATAAATATTGGCCGACTGGTGGACGAGGTAATAAAAGAAGCATCGTTTGAGCCAGGAGCCAATAAAATCAAATTCATGATCGACATACACGACAATGTTTTGGTAACAGCGGATAAAATAAGACTCAAGAGTATTTTATTCAACCTGTTTGGTAATGCAATTAAATATCACGATTCTGCAAAGACCGAACAATTCATTAAAGTTGGCGCAACTGAAAATGATTCAGCCATAGAAATCATCGTAGAAGACAACGGGCGTGGAATTGAACCAGAACACCTCCCAAAAATCTTTGATATGTTTTATCGTGCATCAACCGATTCAAAAGGTTCCGGCCTTGGGCTTTACATCGTCAAAGAAATTGCCGAAAAAATGAATGCTACGATCTCTGTAGAATCTGGACCTGGAAACGGAACACAATTTAGGCTGCGGTTCAATAAATAGAGATACCGTTGATTTTGCGATACAATGACAGCGCATGCCTGTCGGTGAGGCCTGAGACAAAATCAATGATTAAACGCAGCATCCGGTAGGTATCATCTGGCTGCTGCTCTATTTCCCAACGCATTTCCTCGGGGAGAAGCAATTGCAGATTTTTGTTCTTCCTGGATGCTATTCCCTGCTGAATAGATCTCCCGGCCGCAACAAACTCTTCAAGTAAGCCGGGGAGAACCTTGTGACCACTTGCCTCGATCTCCACCACTGTGCGTGCCTGGTAAATTTTCTTGATCGACAGTTTCGAAATCTCCGCCATTGCATTTGCAGATACAATCACATCCGTAAGCGCCTGATCAAAATCGCCTCTCAAAATCGCTTGCTCCTGATCAATGAATACTTCGGTGCACTCATCAAGCAGCCTGCCGATAGCCAACGAGCGCAACACTCCCAGCTTTTCGTTAAGACTTTGATGTTTGTCAAGCTTGGTTCTATCGAAGCGTTCACGCAAGATTGCAGCCATCAGCTCAATAGTATCTTCCAACGACACCAGGCCAAGACGGCAACCGTCCTCCAGGTCAATGATGCTGTAACAAATGTCATCGGCAGCCTCCACTAGAAATGCCAGGGGATGTCTTGACCACCACG
>CAZNCO010000097.1:0-10884 GCA_964571345.1 uncultured Ohtaekwangia sp. | reverse complement strand
GTGCGGGTCAGGCCCGGAATATTGTTGCACGGTTGAAGGGTACACAACCTGGAAAAGCAATTTTAGTAATGAGCCACTACGATTCGCAGCCCAACACCCCAGGTGCTACCGATGATGGCGCTGGTGTGGCCGCCATGATGGAAGCGATTCGTTTACTAAAAAATTCACCTGCACTTAAGAATGATGTGTTGTTTTTATTCACAGATCTGGAGGAAAGTGGCCCGTTCGGTGCGGAAGCATTCGTCAGTCAATATAAAGATCTGAATAACATCGGGCTCATCATCAATTTTGAAGCACGCGGAAATGCTGGTGTAAGCTTTACGTTTGAAGTTTCAAAACAAAATGGCTGGATGATGAGTGAGTTTGGTAAGGCTGTGAAGCATCCATTTGCAAATTCCTTTGCATACGAGATTTATAAAGTGATGCCTAATGATACCGATTTTTCGAAATTCAGAAGTACGGGCATTACAGGTTTTAATACGGCTTTTATTGATGGTTATTCTTATTATCACAGTATGGCGGATCGTGTTGAGAACATGGATCTCCGCAGCCTCCAGCATCATGGCAATATTTTAATGGAATCACTTCATCATTTTGGTAATCTTTCACTCGATAATACAAAAGGTGATGATATGATTTTTTTTAACCCGATTGGAAGTGTTTTGTGGCTTTATCCTTTGAACTGGGATCTTCCAATGATAATATTAGCTTTTGTTCTTTGGATTGGGCTGGTTGTCGTTGGATTGATGAGAGGAAGGATTAAAATCTCCTCGGTGTTTATCGGCCTAGCATTGTTTATCGGTTTTCTTATAATGAGTTGCCTGCTCACTTGGGGGCTTATAAAGTTAATCTTATGGATCTATCCTTATTACAGTAACTTTTACAGTGATAATTTTTACAATGCTACGGATTATTTCTGGATGGTTGCGGGTGCAGTGTTGTTTTGCTTTGTTCTTTTGTTTAAAAAAGTTTCTTCGAAGAATTCACATGAGTCAATTCTGTTAGGAATAATTCTTTCGCTGTTGCTGATAATGGTGGCCATTAAAGTTGTACTCAATACAGGAGCTTACTTGCTATATTATCCATTGCTTGTGTTAATGCTTACCCAAATCATTCTATTCCTTAGCAATGTTAAGCGCGAACAACAACCCGCAGTATATGGGTTGGCACAACTTATTTTTATAGCGCCTTCTATTTTTCTCTGGGTGCCGATGGCTTATGTTATTTTTGTAGCATTCAGTTTGACATTGCCGTTTGGCACCGTGTTGTTGCTTTCGTTCTTTGCACCTTTTCTATTGTCAACACTTAGCTTATCGGGATCATTTGGAAAGCACGCTGTTTTTGTTTTTCCGGTATTGCTTCTTTTTTTTGGTTTGCTTTTGGCCCATCGCCAGGCCGGGTATGACAAAAAACATCCGCTTCAGTCTGAGTTAATGTATGCTGTTGATGCCGATAGCCACACGGCTTATTGGATTTCTATGCAGAAGAAACTTGACGAGTGGAATAGTAAATATTTATCAAGTAGTGTGAAAGAGCGATTTGAAGATTTCTATCCAGGGAGCGGAAATATTTTCTGGAAATCGAAAGCTCCGTTTCAAGATATGCCCAAAGGCAAGATTGAAATTCTTGAAGATTCGGTAATGGCAGGTAAGCGCGTTCTAAAACTGCGGGCAATTTCGGATAGCACTAGTCATGGCATGCGACTTTATTTTACCAACCAAGTGCAGCTTGTTACTCTTAATGAGCGAGCAATTTCGAGAGAGGATGGCATGCAAAAGGAATTTATTCAGTTCATGGCACCGCCCTCAAAGGGGATTGTATTTGATTTGATCACAGATGCAAATAAACCATTTGAGGTACGAGTGATTGAACTTCGCATGGGATTGCCACCTTCTTTGATGGTAATTCCTTTGCCAGAGAATTTTATTTATGCACCCAACTATTTTTCAAATTCAACTCAACTGAAATACACCGTCAAAATTTGACGGGTAAAAGAAATTTTCGAACTAAAAACCTGGTGTTAAAATAAAATGGCCAATCCACAGGAACGAAAATTCGAGTGAAAAAAATTTCAAAAAGAGTTATATTCGATTAGTTATCAATTCGGGCCGGCAATTCGTCATGGCTTCTTCGTCCGCTTTGTGCCCGATTTGATTTTAAAAGTCGATTGTTAAACCCTTAAACCCCGCCCTATGAACTTCAAACCAGAAATGAAATCGAAAGAACAAATTGCTGCCGAGCAGCCGCACTATGAATTGGTTACCAAGTATATGGTGCCGGCAAGCAAAATGATTACGTTTACCCCGGATCATAAAATTGAAGACGTTATCGATACAATGATTGCGAGGGGAATATCCGGAGCGCCTGTATTAGATGAAAATCGAAAACTTGTAGGAATTATTTCCGAAAAAGATTGCCTTCGTATAATTGTTGATCAAGCATATCACAACTTACCAATGAATTCACGCACGGTAGCCGATTACATGACCGAAAAGGTGAAAACGCTTTCTTCTTCCAGTGACGTGGTAGAAGCAGCAACAGAATTTTTAAGCACTGCCATCAGGCGCTTGCCGATTGTTGAAAATGGAATTCTGATAGGACAAGTAAGCCGGAGAGATATATTGAAAGCATCTAAGAATATCAGCGCTACCACCTGGTAAAACAGATATTGCGTTTGGAGAGCCATCAGGAAGTATACACCTGGTGGCTTATTCTTTTTGTACCATTATAATTCCAACTCTCTATTAATGCTTTTCACTACGTTATCAATCTCGTTGGTTTGATCTTCAATCTTCTTGAAGAGAAAAGGATAGTCGAGTGATGTATCTAACTTTGATAAATGGATGAGTCCGAGCAAGCGCGCTACCGGCCCGCGAAAGTGATGCGCATTTGAATAAGCATATCGAAACAGTCGTTCATTTTTTCTTTCCACTTCTTCTGTACGCTCGCGCACAATTTGTTCGAGATGGCTGGCTGTTCAGCTGAAAAAGATTTTCCTGACTCTGAGTCAATTCTTCATTTTGCGTTTCGATTTCGTGTGACTTTTCAATGCTTGCCAGACCATTGAAGATGCTGTGGTATTGGCACAGGAATTGAAGAAAGAGACGAATGTTGCCAGGGCCTATTAGAATTTTGAATATCGAAGAATGAAAAGAGTACATTACATCACCAATACTTCAACCCGTATCGGTATAATTGAGCAATGGGAAAGATCACACGCTATTGCGTTACGAAATTTCTTGTTTCGAATGATTCCGCCCAGCGAAAATGACCGTCAACTGTCGATTTTGTACGATGTCGATTTTTAGGACCGCACGTAGCAATTTCTTTGGAAGAATCTTAAATTTGTAGTGGCTTTTAATCTATCCTATTATGAAAATCCTGTTGGTAGCAGCGATCATGCTGTGCTCCATTACTTTGTCGAAATCGCAGACCATCGAGAATGACACGATCACTTATAAGAATCTAAAATATTTTCCTGGCAGAGTGATTCAAATTTTTTTTGGCAGCGGCCAGAATGGTGAATTTGTTTATGCATTTGTAGGTGGGCGATCCAGGATTATCAAAGATTTCAGAAAAAGTGACCTGTATCCACTATCAGAACATTTTGCAAACACAAAGATTATGGTCGACAAAGTGTACACTATTGGCAATACTTTTTTTGCACGAGGTGCTTTAATCGACCGCTCAACCGGAAAGGGTTTTGATGACCACTACGTGTATATTGATGTGAAAGGTGCGGTTGATAATCGAGAGATATGGGAGGATAGTTTGAGATAGCTTTTTATATTGCGAAGTGTTGTTAAGCTTTTGTTTTGAGATGCTCAGGTAACGATGCAGATATTTTTGATAATCTAAAAAATCACATGAACTCTTTTCTTACAGGTTTGTGGATGGTGATGCAAGCGCAATTGGGTGGTCAGGATATTACTACCTCTCTGAATTTTCTGACACTACAGGTAAATATGGATGAATATAGCGTGATCATGAAGGGCGAAGTATTGGATGCCGGAAAATTGAAATTCAGTGAAAGTGGAAATGAACTAGATATTATTAGTGTGAGTGGTACGAATCGCGGTAAAACGTTTAAATGCATTTATAAAATGGAAGGAGATTACTTTATCCTTTGTTACAACATGGACGAGAAAGGCGATCGACCAACAGATTTTTCTTCCCCTCCGAGTACCCGGCAATTATTAGTTACATATCAAAAGAAAAGGTAACTGAAAATCTGCTCGCTAGCGATCCATTTAAGCTAGAGTATCGTAACACGTTTTCGTGCGATCATAATTTTTCTTTCTTAGGATGGTCATCGGCCTGTCCGATTATTTGTACTTCATGCGCTCCATGTCTTCTATTTTTATTAGAAATAGACGGGGCTCTTTCTGTTGGATTTTTAACCTGTTTTAATCTTCTTAAAAACCGCTGGCAATTGCTGTGGTTCAAAATAGTGTTTTCGTGTAATTGACTAATGAAAAAGCTAAATTAGACAACCAAATAAGTTTATCAATCAACAAAACGTTCTAGGTACAAATAAAAGTCCTTTTATCAATAGCACCCTTTTATAGGTTGATAATTAAAAACGAGCCTTGAATACTCCTCTAAATTTAACCTAGCGAATATTCGCTAACCTAACCTATTGTTAAACCTATCAAAAAAAACATGAAGAAAATTTTACTCGCGTGTTTCTCATTTGGTTTTGCGCTAAGTGTAATGGCGCAGGATCGAGTGGTTACAGGAAAGGTGACATCGAAAGAAGATGGCTCATCATTGCCTGGAGTGAATGTGGTAATTAAAGGAACCACTAACGGAACGGTTACTGATACGGACGGAAAATACTCATTGAATGTTCCGTCCAGTAGTGGTGTAACCCTTGTGTTCTCATTTATTGGCCTCAAATCAGAAGAAGTAGCCGTAGGAGAACGGGCGATTGTTGACATACAGTTAGAATCAGATGTCACGCAATTGACGGAAGTTGTTGTTACCGCTCAGGGTATTCAACAAGAAAAGCGCGCTTTGGGATATGCGGTTACTACCGTGTCAGGAGCAGCCGTGGAAAATAGGCCTGAACAGGATATCGGTCGTCTTTTAAGTGGAAAAGTACCTGGCGTTGCAATCAACAACACTTCGGGAGTTGCTGGAACAGGTACAAACTTCATCGTTCGTGGTTATTCAACCGTTACGGGTAGTAAACAGCCCTTGTTTATTGTTGACGGAGTTCCATTTAACTCCGACACAAACCAACCGGGTGATTTTACAACTGGTGGAGTTGCGTCATCAAGCCGCTTCCTTGATATTGACCCAAACAATATCGACAACATGCAGGTTTTGAAAGGACTAGCCGCTGCTGTCTTGTATGGTGAAAAAGGAAGAAATGGTGTAGTTATTATTAATACCAAGAACAACCGGGCAGCTAAAGGAGAGCATTTCGAGGTTAACGTAAATCAGAGTGTATTTCTTAGTCAAATTGCTTCATTGCCTGAATATCAGCCAGGATATGGAGATGGATTCCAGCAAAATTTTGGATATTTCTTTAGTAACTGGGGCCCAGCATTCAGCCAGCGGGATTCAGTAGGCCACCCTTATGGCCACTGGTCTGATCCAACTTTGCAGGCACAATTTCCTCAGTATGCCGGAAAAAATGTTAAGTACCAACCTTATATAAATAGTGTTAAGAACTTTTTCAGAACAGGTGTAAGCTCTGTTACTTCAATAAACTTAAGTGGTTCCAATGCGAATACTTCTTACAACTTTACAGCTGGAAAGACCAATGAAGATGGCTTCGTTCCGAATAATAACTTAGGTAAGATCAACATCGGTGCTGGTATCAATTCGAACCTGACAAAAAAGCTTAACATAACCGTAAGTACAAACTACACAGAAACCAATCTTACTACACCACCTATTAGCGGTGGCGGTGGAAGCGGTCCTTTGAATGGAGTTTCGATTTACTCTGACGTGTTGTATACGCCAGTGAACGTAGATTTAATGGGATTGCCCTTCGAGGCGCCACTTGATCACAGAAGTGTTTACTACAGAACTGGAAACGATATTCAGAACCCACGTTGGACAGCAAAATACACCAAGCAAACTGATGACGTTAGACGTTTTTTTGGAAGTACTTCAATTAATTTCAAGATCACAAATGATTTGAAAGCAACCTACAGGGTAGGTTTGGATAACTACAACGAAACTCAGGAGTATGTTGTTAACAAGGGCGGCCCTAACTTCTTGAACGGATTTTACCGCACCCAGAATATTCAAAATACAATCTGGAACCAGGACTTCCTGTTGAGTTACAACAAGCAAATAAGCAGTGACTTTACTGTGAGTGCAACAGCCGGATTTCAAAGCCGCCAGGATGACAGAACGTCTTATGGTATGTACAGCTCAAACCAGGTGATTTTTGGTGTAATTAACCACAACAATTTCCTTTCTCACTCAAATGTTGACGGTTTGACAGGAGCTAATTTGAACTACAATTCAACACTTAAGTACCAGGGTGTTTACGCTACTGCCATGTTTGGATACAAAGATTATTTGTATCTGAACGTGCAGGGAAGAAATGACTGGTCATCTGCTGTTGAAAAGGCAAATGCTTCGATTTTCTATCCTAGTGCCAGCATTTCATTTGTGCCGACTACTGCTTTCGGAATTGAATCAGATGCTTTGAAAATGTTGCGATTGAGAGCAGGATACGGACAATCTGCGGGATTTCCTGCACCTTATAATACCAGGAATTACATCTACAATAACCCACGAGGTTTTCTCGATCAGGCCGGTCAACCTGTCAATATACATTCTGTAAGCGATCAGTTAGGAAATCCTAATTTGACACCTGAAAAGTTTTCTGAAATTGAATTGGGAGTAGAAGCACAAATGTTGAAAGGCAGACTGAATGCAGAAATTACTTGGTACAATAAGGTATCCAAGAGCTTAATCATGCAGGCTCCTATTGACCCTTCCACCGGGTTTACCAATACATTTATTAACTTAGGACAGATGACCAATCAGGGGATTGAGATCAATGTCAATGGAACTCCTCTAGTATTGGGTGATTTCAGATGGGATTTGGGATTAAATTTCTTCCATTACACATCTATTGTTAACTCTCTCGGTAGCGGCCTTACCCAGGTACTTGTACCGGGTGGAGGATATTCATCAGGTCCCGGTAACTGGGCGATTGCAGGACAGCCTTTTGACGTAATCCAGGGTACATACGTGCAGCGCGATGCGCAAGGCAGAATGATTGTACAGCCAGATGGAAATTACTTGCCATCACATGATCAAAAGATCATTGGTAATCCGATTCCTGATTTCACATCTACGCTTAATTCAACCTTCCATTACAAGGGTATCAGTTTGGCCGTTCAGATTGACTACAGAAAAGGTGGAGCCATTTACTCTACTACGGCTGGTACATTGCTCGCAAGAGGGGTAACGCAAGATACCAATTTTAACAGGGAGGCTACTTTCATTTTACCAGGTGTGCAGGCCGATGGATCAAAGAATACAGTTCAATTAACTTCTTCTGATACATTCTTTAACAATTATGGTTTTGGACCACAGGAGCTTCAGATGTATGATGGAACCACTATTCGTTTGGCGCAGGTATCATTGGGTTATAGCTTGCCAAAGTCAGTGATTGCCAAAACTCCTTTTAAAGCTGTTAACATTTCGTTCCAGGGACAAAACTTGTGGTACAATGCTGTAAACTTCCCTAAGTATATGCACTTTGATACAAACCAGTTAAGTACAGGTGTGGGTAATGCATTGGGATTGGATTTTATGACGGGCCCTAGTGCAAGAAAATATGGTGTTACTTTAGGATTAAAGTTTTAAACAGTAACGGAAAGAATTATGAAAAAGAAAATATTAAAATTTATACTGTGGGTAAATCTATTTGCCTTCTCTTCGTGCGGTCTGGATGGACTTCAAACGAATCCAGCCTTATTAACACCTGATCAGGCAAACATTGATTTCTTATTGAACTCTGTGGAGTTGCAGTTGGCAAATAATTTTAACGCGTTAACGTCAACTACTATGGACTTAACGCGTATGAAAGCGTTGATTAACGGGGCCAATTATTCTTCCAGCTATACACCGGCTTCCTTTGATGGTGTATGGACGGGTTTCTATTCAACCCTTTTGCCGGATGTAAACACGATTCTTAAATTAGGTACGCCAACAAAGCAAACACTGCATACTGGTATTGCCAGAGCAATTAAGGCCTATTCCCTGGTGACAATGGTGGATATGTTTGGCGATATACCATACTCTCAGGCATTGGACATTAACAATTTCAACCCTAAGGTGGACAAGGGGCAGGATTTGTATGATACCGCCCTGAACCTGATGGATCGCGCCCTGGTGGATTTGGCAACTAAGCCTTCTGGCGGATTGACTTCAAATGGTCAAGGCCTTGGAGGTGTGGATTTCTTTTACGGAGGTTCTGCAACCAAGTGGATCACTTTTGTTAAATCGCTTAAATTAAGAACATACCTACAAAGAAGCCTAGTAGATACAAATGCAAAATCTGAAATTCAGGCCATCATTGACGGTGGTGATGTGATCGATGATCCTTCTAAAGATTTTGGTTTCACGTACTATGGAAACAGTATTACAAATCCTGATACGCGTACTTCTTATTTTACCAACAATTACCTGAATGGAGGATCTGATTATATGTCCAACTCGCTAATGTTAGACATGTATAATGGACGCAATGGATACACCGACCCACGGATTCGATATTATTTCTACCGTCAGACAACCACCAATCCCACAGACGTGAATATTCTTCCTTGTGCTGGGGTGCCTGCACCATCTCATTACCAAGCTGGAACTGCGTGGTGTATTGATCCTGAAGGATATTTTGGAAGAGATCACATGAACAATGATGGAATTGGACCTGACACAAAAGCGAGAACCATTTGGGGTATCTATCCCTTTGGAGGAAAATTTGATGCAGATGATAGTGCGCCTGGAGCCATTACTGATGGTAACCAAGGCAAGGGTATATTACCAATCATGAATTCTTCTTTTGTCTATTTCATGAGGGCTGAAGCAGCACTTCGTTTGGGTACAAATGATGACCCGCGTGCGATGTTGCAGGCTGCGGTAACTCAATCTATAGATAAAGTCATGAATTTTGCAACCGTAACTGCGAAACAGGTTCCTAAGTCATCTCAAGTTAGTGGATATATTGCTGGTGTACTTTCAGATTATGACAATGCCGCTTCAACTGCTGACAAGCTTCAAGTTGTTATCAAACAATATTGGATTGCATTGTTTGGAAATGGAATTGACATGTACAATACGTACAGGAGAACAGGTTTCCCTAGAGATATGCAGCCTGCAAGAAACCCAACTCCTGGAGATTTTTATAGGTCATTAATTTTCCCATCGTCCTATATCACCCGAAATTCAAATGCTGCTCAACATGATAATAAAGCTCAGGTATTTTGGGATACTAACACAGCTAGTGTAAATCCTTCGGCAGGTCAAGCAGGATATATTTATTAAATCAAACAAGATTAACTATGAGAAAGATAAAATACATAGCAACTTTTATTTTGGCAGTAGCAGCTATTTCTGCTTGCCGGGATAATAGCTTGTCACCAGTTCCTTTCGATACAGTTGTAAACACCAACGGTGGTTATATTATTACGAAGTCAACACCATCAGCAACTTTTCTGATCACGGACTTGGCTAATTCGAAATATTCCGTTGTTTTGGAAGTTTATGACGCTCGCAATGGTACTGCTTTTGCTAGTGTGGACATGTATGTGAGTTTAACCGATAACTCCCCTGCAAATGGCACATGGAACCCTAATGAAGCAAAAGTAGGTAGCTTTCCTGCTTCCGCATTTTCACCTGCAGCGAGCGGTAATCCAGGAATTACAATTAACATAAAAGCGGAAGATGCCATTGCTGCGTTGGGAGGAACTGATGCCAACGTGGGAGGCGCTGATGTATTCAATTTCCGTCAGGTGTTAGTAATGAAAGACGGACGTGAATATTCGGTTAGCAACACGAACATTAACATCAGGGCAGGTGCTCATTACAGTGCCCCTTTTTTAGGAACTTGCGCAGTAGTTTGCCCTTCTTCTTTGGCTGGTACTTACACAACGTATGTGACAGGAACTGATCAGATTTTAGGCGATGCCTGGACTTTTCAAACAGGAGATCAGGTGGGTAACCTGGCAACTTATCCCGGAGGTACCTGGAGTTTAAATGCCCATCCTGGCACAATCGGTACAATTACGCTTACGAATACAGCCCCTGGAAGTACAACATATACAGTAAGTGACATAAGCTCTGGAGTGTTTGATGGTATTTATTATCAGCATGCTGCTTGGGGTGCACCTCAGTTTGTTCAGTATACCATCTCTGATGCATGCGGCTCAATCAGTATTCCGGCAGGAGATGATGGATGGGGGGATATTTTATCAGGGAGCGCCACGGTCACTCAAGGAACTGATGGAGGAGTTGTTTATGGTGGAGTAAGTGGAAAAATAATTATTCAGGGAACATGGAAGACTAACTCTGGTGATAATTGGAAATTCACCTGGACTCAGCAATAATCATTAATTATTTAATAGAGAAAGAGGCTGTTTTTAAGACAGTCTCTTTTTTTATTTTAAAGAAATGGTCGTGATGCCAATTTTTATTTAAACATGAAAATATTTTGCTGTCTAATCTTCTGGGCATCGGTATGCTTAATTCAGAAGAATTCGTTTGCGCAGAATATTCAACCACCCGCCTTTAAAACGCTGCATGATCTAATCGAGTGGACAGAGGCGAATAGACAAATAAAATTCTTTTTTAAGAGGGAATGGCTTGACTCCCTCCCTCAGAGAACGGAACCGGTAAAGACAGACA
>CAZNCO010000096.1:0-10887 GCA_964571345.1 uncultured Ohtaekwangia sp. | reverse complement strand
TAGCTTGAAACTACTTCCTGGCAGCTTTTTGTTAAAAATCCCCTTGCCCGACTTAGAATTATTGTCCGAATATTCAGCGCCACCCGGTTGTTGAGATACACGAGGCTTGGAAAAACGGATTTTGTTCCCTGAAATATTTCCTAACCATGGTCGTTCTGCTTTCCTGGTGGAAGGGAATCTGCCACCGGCCACTGCCCTATCGCCCACACGCTTTCTTCCTTCATAAGGATTGCTGGTGGGAATGATTCCAAGAAAAGGAGTGTGATAATTCTTTGCGCGAAGGGGGCGCCCTGTAAGGTCCTTTGTGAACGGCTTTTCTCCCTTGCTAAATTTTCCCCAATAAACATTTTTTCGGCCTCGCGTTATAAAGTTTCCAGATGCCGAGGGTGCACCATTTCCCCGGAAGGGCTGGCGAATTGCCCGAGAAATAAAATTCGCAAATCCACCACCACGGACGGAAGCACCTTGAGGATCGTGCGGCTTACGCGATGGATTATTCACATAGGAACCTGTATTTGGGAAGACATTGTTGCGCGAAGTCTGTGCTGTTCTCGAGCGAACTCTTGAACGCACAGTATTTCCAAAACGACTTTTCTGGGGATCACGCGGCTTGCGCGATGGATTGTTCACATAAGGGCCCGTGTTTGGATAGACATTATTGCGCGAGGCCTTGGCGGTACTTGACCTAACCTTGGTTTGCGTTCGCAAAGGCTTTCCGGGTCGATCCCCTGAAGGCCGCCTATTGGCAAATGGAAGAGAAGGTGTTTCAATGGCTCTTCTGGCAGAAGACGAGTTTTTTGTTCGAATCCTTCGTCTCCCGGAGATATCACCGATGTGCGGTCGATCCCCTCCTTTTGATTTTGATTTAAGTTTTGGCAGCCTGAAAATAGAACGCTGATTATTAGCAGGTTTATCACCTTTTGTGTTCTGCCCCTGCGTATTTAGTGATGCCATCAAAAACAGCGCAATCATCCCTATTAGAATGGAGAAATTGAACTGGTTTGATCGCTTTGTTTTCAAAATACAAGCTAATAACTGGCTAAATTAGCAAAAATTGTGATTGTAACGTTAACTCAAAGGTTCCTCCTATTTTTCAATATCATGACACTCGCTGAATTTAAAGCATCTTTACGGAACTCAACTCCTCCAGAAGGCATAGTTAAACTGCTCGCAGCGATGTGGTGCGAGGCGAAGGGCGATTGGCACCGTGCGCACAACATCGCACAAGACGTAGAAACTGCCGATGGGTCATGGATACATGCTTATCTGCATCGCGTGGAAGGCGATGAATCTAACGCCCGCTATTGGTATAGCTGTGCCGGAAGAAAATTCTCAAAACTAAGTTTGAAGGAAGAGTGGGAGGAAATTGTTAATGCGTTGATTTGAAAATTTGAAAATGTGTCAATTTGAAAATGAATACGCCAAGGAATTTTCAAATCTTCAATTCAGCCAATTTTCAGATTAGTATTTCAGCAACTCTTCAATCTTATTCTTCAGTCTTCCTTTCGGTAAGAAATTATTTTCCAAAGTTGGAGCAAATGGAATGGCGGTATCCAAACTTGCCACACGCATCACGGGAGCATCCAGATGTGCAAAGCAATGCTCATTAATCCACGCAGAGATTTCTGCACCAATTCCACCAGTCAATGTATCCTCATGTAAGATCAAAACGCGATTAGTTTTCTTCACGGTTTGTTCAACAGCGTCTTTGTCCCACGGCAAAAGCGTGCGCAGGTCAAGAACATCCGCGCTTACCTCCGGCATCGAATTCAAAATTTCTTTAGCCCAATGCACACCCATTCCATACGTGATAATGGATAGGTCATTTCCTTCGCTCACCAGTTTTGCTTTCCCGATTTCAATGGTGTAGTAGTCATCAGGAATTTCATCTTTCACTGAGCGATACAAAAGCTTGTGTTCAAAATACATGTATGGATTTGGATCTTCGAGCGCTGCACAAAGCAAACCTTTTGCATCGTAAGGGTTAGAAGGATAAACGATCTTCAACCCGGGTGTGTGGAAGAACCACGCTTCGTTGCTTTGTGAGTGAAATGGTCCCGCAGCTGTGCCAGCGCCCGTTGGCATTCGAACCACTACATCGGCATGCTGGCCCCAACGCCAGTGAGCCTTCGCAAGATTGTTAACAATCTGGTTGAAACCTTCGGTCACGAAATCAGCGAACTGCATTTCTACCATGGCTTTCATTCCTTTGATGGAAAGACCAAGTCCTGTTCCAACAATAGCTGATTCGCAGAGCGGAGTGTTGCGTACTCGGTCTTTGCCGAACTGCTTTACAAATCCTTCTGTGATTTTAAACACGCCTCCGTAGTCGGCAATGTCTTGTCCCATCAAAACAAGATTCGAATGTTTCTCCATGCTTTGGCGCAAGCCATCGCTGATCGCATCAATGAAACGCTTCTCCGATTTCTTTTCTGTGGCAGGGGAGACAACCTCTTGTACAAACGGAGCATGCACGTCATTCATTTCACGCTCGGTACTTGCTTCAGGATATGTTTCCTCAAAGGCAATTGCCAATCCTGCTTCGATTTCTTTCTTTATTTTTTTACGAAGCGAATCAGCAAACTTCTCGTCAATCACCTGTTCTTTCAAAAGATACTGTTCGTAGTTTTCAAGCGGATCTTTTTTAGCCCACGTTTCCATCAATTCTTTGGGAACGTATTTTGTGCCACTTGCTTCTTCATGGCCGCGCATGCGGAAGGTGATACATTCAAGAAGAATTGGTCTCGGCTTTTTACGTATACTCTCAGCCAGATTCTTAACGGTGTCATAAACTTCCAGCACATTATTGCCATCTACCTGCACGCCTTCGATGCCATAGCCAATTGCTTTGTCGATAAACTGCTTGCAACGGAATTGTTCATTGCTGGGAGTAGAAAGGCCGTAACCGTTATTTTCGATCACAAAAATTACGGGCAAGTCCCACACGGCAGCTACATTAATCGACTCGTGGAAATCTCCTTCACTCGTTCCACCATCGCCATTGAAAACCACCGTTACTTTATTCTCATTCTGGAGTTTTGTTGCAAGTGCAATTCCATCGGCAACCCCGTTTTGTGGACCGAGGTGGGAAATCATTCCTACAATGTGATGTTCATTTGTGCCAAAGTGAAAGGAGCGATCGCGACCTTTGGTGTAACCACTCATCGTGCCCTGCCATTGCGCAAATAATTTTTCAAAAGGCATTTCACGTCCCGTAAACACGCCAAGGTTGCGGTGCATTGGCAGAATATATTCGTCTTTATTTAGTGCAGCTGTGATGCCAACGGAGATGGCCTCCTGGCCGATGCCGCTGAACCACTTGCTGATTTTGTTTTGACGAAGAAGAATCAACATCTTCTCCTCAATCAATCTTGGTCGAAGAAGTGATTCGTAAAGTTGCTTGAGAATTTCGTCTGAGTATTTTTTGCGGGAGAATTTCATATGAGAATTTGAAAGTCCAAAGTTAAAGGAGTTTTGGAAGGCAAAAAGGCGCAGGTCTTAAACATTCCTTGAAATCGGACCTGTCCTCAGTATATAAGAAGAAGCACCCCGCTTCTTAAAAGCCTTATCTAGTCAAAAGAAATTGCTGTAGCAAAAGAAAATTTAGTTTGAAGCTTTGGCGATTGTTCGAAATGAACAAACAAACCACTGACACAGATCATCGTTCTACAAATTTCAATAACGATGATCACGCACGTTGACCTATTTAATTAAGAATTTAAAAAGCAAAAGGCTGCGAATTCATCGCAGCCTTTTTTATCTCTGTAATTTCTTCTTCTTGCGAACTAAGCAACTTTCTCCGCCACCATTTCAGCATCCGGCTTGCTCTCATCCGTAAGTTTCACTTTGCCACGCTCTTCACGGGTAATGCGCGAGTAAAGGGAAATGTTTTTATCAAATAAAAAGCGGAAGAAAAGCTTTGTCCATGATTGGTGAGACAACAATGTGTCATAAAAAGATGGTGCGCTTTTCTTTAATTGAGGCAACCTGTTCCAAGGAATAGAAGGAAAATCATGATGCTCGTTGTGGTAGCCTACATTAAAGGCAACTGAATTGAGTGGGCCATAATAGCTGTATGTTTCCTGTGTTTCACTTAGTGTGAGATAATGTTCCTGAATCCACCGGGCACCAAGCGGATGAAGCCCAACCGAAAAAAAGAAACTGATCAGCATAAAGAAAAACGCCTTTGGCCCAAAGAATACCCAAAGCGCTATATCAAAGGCCACTTGAAAAATAATGTTAGTTAAAATCCAGCCGTCAATAGGTCTGATTTCTTTTAAACGGAAAGTTCTAATCACCTGAAACACCGGAAAGAACAAGAGCCAAAGTGCCTTGCCTATCGTAGAATTGTTAAAAAATTTTGCTTCCCAATAATCCGGAAGGTCTGCGTCCAGCTCATGTACACCCTGAAAAGAGTGATGCTTGATATGATAACGTGCAAAGGACATGGCCGATGGAACGATATGTGGCAGGTTAGCCGTTATCGATGCAAGATTATTTAATGCTTTATTCTTGAAAAGAAGGTGATGTGAGCACTCGTGAATCATCACAAAAAGGGAGTGATTAAAAAAGGCGCCCACGCAATAAGCCACCAACACCACTACCCACCACGGACTATCTTTGACGAAATAAGACAAAGCAATCATACCACCCACCAGGCCAATAATGGCGAAAATGGTAAGTGGGTTTTTACCCATTAATTTTTTTACATCCGGGTATTGCTTGAGAATCTGCAATGTGCGCACACGGTGCGGCTCTGGCTGGGCTGAATAACGAAAATGTGGTTCTGTCATAAGACTACAAATATAGCCGCTGTAACAATAAAAGCGCAAACAGGTTTTCAGGAATACCGCGAAACATCGCTTTAGCTTTATTATTTTTGAGGCTACTATGATTTTGTTTAACGAATTTACCCTCAGCAACGGCCTTCGTGTAATCGTGCATGAAGATCATTCCGTGCAATTAGCCGTAATGAACATTCTTTACGATGTAGGTTCGCGCGATGAAGATCCTAACAAAACCGGCTTTGCTCATTTATTCGAGCATTTGATGTTTGGCGGCTCCAAAAACATTCCCAACTATGACGAGCCTCTTCAGGTGGTGGGCGGAGAAAACAATGCATTCACAAACACGGATATTACAAACTATTATCTGACCGTTCCTGCTTCCAATCTTGAAACGGGCTTCTGGTTAGAAAGTGATCGCATGTTAAGCTTATCGTTCGATCCCAAAGTATTGGACGTGCAACGAAAAGTAGTGATTGAAGAATTCAAGCAACGGTACCTGAACCAGCCTTACGGAGATGTTTGGTTGAAGCTGCGGCCGCTCACCTATCATCAGCATCCGTACCAGTGGGCCACCATTGGCAAAGAAATTTCACACATTGAAAATGCAACGCTGGAAGATGTCAAGAATTTTTTCTTCTCACATTACATTCCCAACAATGCCATACTGGTAGTGGCAGGAAATGTAAAGTTAGAACAGGTAAAACAGCTTGCTGAAAAATGGTTCGGCCCGATACCGGCAGGAAAAAAGAAAACGCGCAAACTACCACAAGAGCCAAAGCAGAGCAAAAAAAGATGGCTGAGCGTGGAAGCTAAGGTGCCAGCCAATGCACTCTACAAATCGTATCACATGCCAGGTCGTTTCGACCAAGATTATTACGCCATTGACTTGATGAGCGATGTGCTTAGTCGCGGGCATTCGAGCAGGTTGTATCAGGCATTGGTGAAAGAAAAAGAACTTTTCACAAGTATTTCTGCCTTTGTTATGGGTAGTATTGACCCAGGCTTGCTGGTCATCAACGGTCGCCTTAAACCTGGTGTTGAGTTGGAGCGGGCAGGAGCTGAGGTTGACAATGTTTTGAAAGAAATAGTTGACAACGGAATATCATCCGAAGAACTACAAAAAGTAAAAAACCAATCGATCGCGTCTATTGAATTTGGTGAAGTAGAAGTAATGAACCGCGCCATGAATCTTGCGTTCGCGTCCTTATCGGGGGATGCCGGACTTGTGAATAAGGAAGTGGACATCATCGAAAAAATTTCCACTGAAGATATTCACCGCGTTGCAAAAGAGATTCTGCGCGAAGAAAATTCAAGTGTGATGTATTACCGATCTGTCAATTAATGATGTTAAAACTGTAACCATCAACTTTCTTTTATGAAACTTCGAGTTGGCCTTGGCTTTGACGTGCATCCATTGGAAAGCGGCCGCGATTTTTGGTTGGGTGGAATCAAATTAGAAGCAGAGAAGGGAGCCGTTGGGCACAGCGATGCAGATGTTTTAATCCACGCTATTTGCGATGCCCTGCTGGGTGCCGCAAACCTACGTGACATCGGCTTTCATTATTCTAACAAAGACCCTCGATGGAAAGGAAAGGATTCCAAGTTCTTTCTGCAAGATGTGACGCGAATGTTAACCGAAAAAGGCTGGTCGATTGAAAATGTAGATTGCACGCTTACTTTAGAAAAACCCAAAGTTAATCCTCACATCGATGAGATGAAGAGAACACTTGCTCCGCTGATGAATATCGCTGAAGAAGATATTTCCATTAAAGCCACCACCAACGAAAAACTTGGCTACGTTGGCCGCGAAGAAGGGGTAAATGCGATGGCCGTTGCTTTGATTTCAAAAAAGTGAGTTTCATAAAGATCATCGAAACTAAAGATGGCTCTCATTCTTTATTGAATGAATCTCTCAATGAAACGTATCATTCTACACATGGAGCCGTGCAGGAATCATTGCTTGTTTTCATCAAAAACGGATTTCATTTCTGGCTTGATAAAAACAAGGCAAAAGAAATTTCCATTCTGGAAGTGGGATTTGGCACCGGGCTCAACGCATTGCTGACGTTGAAAGAATCCATCGAAAACAAAATTAAAGTTCATTACACATCGCTGGAAGTATTTCCTGTATCACTTGAGTTAACTACTCAACTGAATTATCCCCGGCACATTTCACTTCATCAGGCCGAAAAACTGTTTCAACAACTTCATGTTGTTGATTGGAATACCCCAGTGGTTATCACACCAGATTTCATTTTAGAAAAACGTGAAGAAAAAATTCAGGACATGAGTTTAGGCGAAAAGAAATATGACCTTGTATTCTTCGATGCCTTCGCTCCTGCCAAACAACCAGAAATGTGGGAGCTTGCGGTTTTAGAAAAAATTGTTTGGGCGCTAAAACCTAATGGCGTATTTGTTACCTATTGTGCGCAGGGACAATTGAAAAGAAATTTGAAGTCGCTTGGACTGAAAGTAGAATCGCTGCCAGGCCCACCCGGAAAGAGGGAGATGGTGAGAGGCTGCATTTAACTCGATTATTTTAAAATCTCTTATCTTGGGATAGCCCTTGACAATTTTTCAGAAAGTTGAAGGCACGGGCTCCATCATTAAAAAGTAAATCACTTTATGAAATCAACATTTATTATCGTGGCTCTTTGTTCTTCTATAAGATTGTTTGCGCAGGAAAAATCTGATGAAAATAGTCTTTTAAAAGAGCTTTCTGAAAATGCCTGCAAGTGCATCGACTCAATAAATGTTTCCAATAAAACGAAAGAAGCTGTAGCAAACGACATAAATCGATGCATTGATAATCAAACCGGAGCTTACCAGTTGGGATCTCAGCTAATGGGGATTAAACTTTCTGAAGATGACGGTAAGAAAAAAAGCAAGAAGAAAAAAGTGACCAGGATTTCGCTTGACATGAGCAAAAATTCTGAAGATTATAAGAAATACTATTATGAAATGGAGCGCTATTTAATGGACAATTGCAAAGCCATTAAGGAGAAGATAGCCTCAAATGATATGGAAAGCGATAAGTCTGTTTCCAAAGATCCCGAGGCGCTTGCCTTTTATTCCAAGGGTCTTGATCAATTAAAATCCGAGAATTACGAAAAAGCGACCGAAGCTTTTCAGAATGCGGTTAGGATTGATCCACAATTTAGTTTTGCCTGGGACAACCTTGGAATTTCCTATCGAAAATTGGGCGATTACGACAAAGCACTTGAAGCCTATAAAAAATCGTTGGAAATTGATCCCACGGGATTGATGCCACTTCAAAATATTGCGATCGTTTATCAGTATAAAAAGGAATATCAAAAAGCAGTGGAAGCTTATGAGCAATTGGCCAAAGTAGACAAGAACAACCCTGAAGTTTATTATGGCGCGGGTCGTGTTTATGCAGTATATCTTTCTGATTATGAAAAAGGTCTTGATAATCTTTGCATCGCCTATAACTTATATGTGGAACAAAAATCTCCTTATCGCTCTGATGCGGAGCAAGTGATCAGCTACATCTATGGCGAAATGAAAAAGCAAGGGAAAGAGAAACGATTTACTGAGATTTTAAAAGAGCACCATATCAATCAAAAGTAATTGACCACAGAATTGAAATTCTGATTTTAGATTTCCCATTTACGATTGTAGTTTTGTGCAAAAACCACCTCCGTGTCAAAACCAGTAAAAATCGGAACCGTGCAGATGAGCTGCACAGCCAACAAAGAAGAAAATCTTTCCAAGGCCATCAGCAAAGTACGCGAAGCAGCTTCAAAAGGAGCGCAGATCGTGTGCTTGCAGGAGCTCTTCACTTCACTTTATTTCTGCGACACGGAAGATTATGAACATTTTAAACTGGCTGAATCCATTCCCGGTCCATCCACAGATAGATTATCTGCTTTGGCAAAAGAACTAGGAGTGGTAATCATCGCGTCTTTGTTTGAAAAAAGAACGCAAGGCATTTATCATAACACAACTGCGGTGTTGGATGCCGATGGAACTTACCTTGGCAAGTACAGGAAGATGCATATTCCGGATGATCCGTCTTATTATGAAAAATTTTATTTCACGCCTGGCGACCTGGGTTATAAAGTTTTCAAAACAAAGTTCGCGACTCTTGGAGTTTTAATTTGCTGGGATCAATGGTATCCGGAAGCAGCGCGCATCACTGCCCTAATGGGCGCTGAGATTTTATTTTATCCAACGGCCATTGGCTGGGCCACTTCACAGGATGAAGCAACCAACACCGAGCAATATGGTGCTTGGCAAACCATTCAACGCAGCCATGCGGTAGCGAATGGCGTGCATGTTGTGAGCGTAAATCGCGTAGGCTTTGAGCAAAATGGGGCGATGAAATTCTGGGGCGGATCTTTCATTGCCAATCCGCTCGGAACGTTACTTTACAAAGCATCGCATGATCAGGAAGAAGTAAACGTAATTGAGCTCGACCTCAATCGCACGGATAGCGTACGAGTACATTGGCCTTTCATGCGTGATCGGAGGATTGATTCCTATCAGCCGATTACAAAGCGGTTCATTGATGAGGATTGAAAACGATCCTGGTTTAGGATTTAAAATTCTTGACCTTTCAGGGCCTTAATTATTTCATCAGGGCTCAACTCCGTAAAATTCTTCATCGTCACTTTTGTGCCAAGTTCCTCTGCGGTATGAGTAGTCGCTATTCCTACTACATGGCAACCTGCGGCTAACCCAGCTGCAACACCCGACAACGAATCTTCAAAAACAATAACATTAGAAGGCGGAAACTTTAATGCGGCTGCACAGTTGATATAAATCTCCGGATTTGGCTTTCCGTGTGTTACATGCGATTCATCAAGGATTACAGGAAAGAATTTTTCAATACCCGTATGTTTCAACACAAAGTCGACATTGCTTCTGGGGGCAGATGTGCCAATTGCCATTTGAATGTTCAATTGCATTGCCTGCTCTAAAAATTTGGTAAGCCCTGTTAACTCAACAATGTCTTTCTCATAGATGTCACGAAAGAGCTGCTCCTTTTCTTCACCTAAGCGTCTCACCTCTTCTGCTGACATAGTGCGGCCAAACAAATTCGGAATCCATTCTTTGTTAGTACGTCCGTAAATTTTTTTGATCAACTCTTCTTCGGAAAGTGAATAGCCATACTTTTCAGCAAACTGACGTAATGAAATCTTATGGTAAGGATTGGTATCTACAATCACACCATCCATGTCGAACACAAATGCAAATTGACTCATCTAAAAAATTTAAGCGACAAATGTAAGGATCAAATGACCAAAGCATTCACTGCTCAATTATTTTTTGAATTCATTCCACGTGCCAATCGTTTTGCGCATCAGAATTTCATCAAAACCCTTTTCAACAAAATCCTTCAACACCCCAACATGCTCAAACCCTGCTTGTTCATATAGCTTAATTGCCCGCTTATTGAAGGACGAAACACACAAAAACATATTTGGTGAAGTTTTAAAAATTTGTGCCTCGCCAAATTGCAATAACATCTTGCCAACACCTTTGTTTCTTTGATTAGCAGATACGCAAATGCTTTGCAAGTAACCACTGAATGTTCCCTTCATCTGAAGAACAATGAATCCTATAACCTCTTCATTTTCGATAGCCGCATATACTTCCCTGAAGTCACCGTTAAGAGATTTTCGGCACTCAGTGAAGTCGCGCTTTAAGGTAATCCAGGGCTCGGAACCAGCCATCAGCCTGGCACACTCTTCTAAAATTGCATTTTCTGAAACCAATACTATTTGCATAGATATCTTACATCTGATAAATCAATGCCAAATTACAAACGATTGCGGTTATACCTTCATAAAAATTGATAACCTGATTTTGATCAAACATTATTAGCTTCGCGAACTTTTGTTTTAACCTAAGCACCAAATCAATACATGGCTCAGCTATTCAATCCCTTCTCGTACAAGTTTGATAAAAAATATTCAAAACCCGCGGCCTACTTCTCCATGGAGTTTGCCATCGATCAGCCATTAAAAATTTACAGTGGAGGATTAGGATTCCTTGCCGGCTCTCACATGCGAAGCGCATACGAGTTGAAGCAAAATTTGATTGGCATTGGCATTCTCTGGAAGAAAGGCTATTA
>CAZNCO010000095.1:0-10899 GCA_964571345.1 uncultured Ohtaekwangia sp. | reverse complement strand
CAACAACCACTACGAATGGAGTAAAACCAGTCGTGCCGGATATGCCATGTCTTTAAGGTCTACAGACCATCAGTCCACATTGTCGTGCAAAAATTTATTGTTGCCCAACAAATTATTGTCGTCATTCAAATTGTAACGCGAAATGAAAGGCTCTGAGGAATGCGGCACATTGCCATCTACTTTCACACCGCGTCTCAGGTAAGCTGGCAAGGTCCACTTCTCATTGAATTCTTCTTTCGTCATCTCAGGGCGCTTGGTTGCCTTGAGCTTTTCTCTGCGTTCTTTGGCTTGCTGCTCCAATCGCTCTTTCGTTCTACGCACTTCCATCATACCATCTTCGTTGATTACTTGATCAGCCGCAATCTCATTGCCAATCGTAAATTCATCATCCTCGGCAAACAAGCTCGCTTCACCATCATCATCCGAAAAATCATTCTCCATTTCCATGCGCTTTTTGAAATCAAATTCATAAACGCGTTCTTGCTTTTCTTCCTCAGGTTTGTTTAATACTGGCTTCTGTACAATAGGTGCCACCTCGGGCTTTTGAATTACAGGTTCTGCAGGCGATTCCAGAATGGGTCTATCATTACCATTGTCAGAGTCTGATTTCACTTTCAGTTCAAGATCACCGGCACGTTGATTCACAGAATTATCGATCACTGGTGTTCCGAACAAAGGAATCTGATTTTTATCCAGCTCCGCCACTTTCTTCTCCGCCTTCTTTGTCATCTTACTCTCGGTCATGAAGCCCGTGGCAATCACGGTCACACGAATACGGTCACCAAGGTTAGCATCCACACCATGGCCAAAGATCACTTCAGCTTCATCACCGGCTTGCGCCTGAATGTATTCCGTAATTGTGCTAAGTTCATCCATCTGCAATTCTGCCTCTTCACCTGAAATGATGGAAAGCAATATTTTCTTTGCACCCATGATGTCGCGGTTGTCGAGCAAGGGAGAAGCAAGTGCTTGTTGTGCCGCCTTTTCTGCACGATGGTCGCCACGTGTCTCCGCAGAACCCATCACGGCAGCTCCTGCATTCAGCATCACGGTGCGCACATCTTGAAAGTCAACGTTAACATAGCCTGTCAACGTGATAATTTCGGCAATGCCTTTGGCGGCTGTCGTCAACACATTGTCAGCTTCACCAAATGCCTGGCCAATAGCAAGGTTACCATAAATCTCACGCAGCTTGTCATTAAGAATGACAAGTACTGTGTCGCAGCTTGCACGCAGGGCTTCTATTCCTAATTCCGCTTGAGATAATTTTTTCTTTCCTTCAAATACAAACGGCACTGTAACAATGCCCACCGTAAGGATGTCCATGTCTTTGGCAATCTTTGCGATCACCGGTGCTGCACCTGTT
Organism: uncultured Ohtaekwangia sp.; assembly: GCA_964571345.1. GTDB lineage: Bacteria > Bacteroidota > Bacteroidia > Cytophagales > Cyclobacteriaceae > ELB16-189. Next base: position 9,533 of record CAZNCO010000095.1, on the reverse strand, counting down.
CCCGTTCCTCCTCCCATTCCCGCAGTGACGAAAACCATTTTCGTTCCAGACAACATTTCGCGAATCTGGTCTTTGCTTTCCATCGCTGCTGCGCGGCCTACTTCCGGGTTTGCTCCACAGCCCAAACCTTCTGTAAGGTTTGCACCCAGTTGTAATTTATACGGCACCGGACTACTGTTCAGTGCCTGCAAATCGGTGTTAGCCACCACAAACTCGACATCCTTGATGCCTTGTCTATACATGTGGTTCACCGCATTGCTGCCACCTCCACCCACGCCAATCACTTTAATGATCGACTTATGGTGTTTCGGCAGATCAAATTTGTATGATCCTGTTTCAAACATGACTATTTAATTTTAGTGGTTGTGTGTTCTAATGTTTTTCAAAAAATTATTTCAAATCCAATTTCATTTTCTATATCTCAATTCGCTACTTGCTTCAGGGCGGCTGTCGCGAGGCGCGCCACCGGGCTATCCGCTACAAGTCCGTCCGCACACGTGCCAACGCACTCTGGGCTTTCCGCTCCTATCCCTGCCGCGAGTTTCATTGTAGATTTAAGATTCATGATTTCAGATTTCCTATTTTTCTTTTTCATAGTTCAATCTTTAAATCCTTCAAATTTTGAAAATTGACTAACATTTAAAATCTAGTACTCGTTCTTGCCATCCAAATCATCTATGAGCAATCCCTTCGTCTTGTTCAAAATATTCGTAAAGAAATCTGAAGTAGGGTTTTGCTTTTTCACTTTTGCGGTCGGTCTGTTATTAGATGTTTCAGCCAGCTTTTCTTTGTAACGTTCCTCCCGCTCATCCAAAGACCGGAAACCAGACAACACCAATCCCACAGCAGTCGCATACATCGGACTCTTCACAGCATCCATCTTACTTTTGCCGAGATGCTCATTCGGGTATCCGATGCGAGCATCCATACCAGTCATATATTCTACGAGCTGCTTCAGGTTGGCTAACTGCGCTCCGCCACCGGTAATCACAATTCCTCCGGCTAATCTCCCTTCATACCCGCTACTGATAATCTCCGTATGCGCCATCTCGATGATCTCCTCCATGCGCGCTTGAATAATTCCAGCTAAACTTCTAACGGAAATTTCCTTAGCAGTTCTGTTGCGAATGCCAGGAATCGAAACGATCTCATTGGGACTCGCTTCTTCTGCTATGGCCTTGCCGAAGCGTGTCTTCAGCTGCTCGGCTTGTTTGCTCATCACTTGCAAGCCTTGCTGAATATCTGTTGTCAAAATATTTCCACCAAATGGTATCACTGCAGTATGACGAATAATACCGTCATGGAAAACAGCAATATCAGTTGTACCACCACCAATGTCTATCAAACAAACTCCTGCCTCTTTCTCTTCCTCACTCAACACCGCTAAGCTTGATGCGAGCGGCTCTAGAATCAAATCATCAATCTCCATTCCTGACCTGCGCACGCACTTATTAATGTTATTGATTGCACTGGTCTGTGCAGTGATAATATGAAAGTCAGCCTCTAGCTTCATACCACTCATGCCCACAGGATCTTTGATACCCTCTTCGTAGTCGACAATATAATCTTGAGGCATTACATGAATAATCTCGCTTCCCGGAGGAATCACAATACGATGCATATCATCAGTAAGACGATTGATATCCTCAATGCTGATTTCATCCTCATTGCTCAACCGTGTGATGCTTCCATGATGAATGCTGCTGCGAATATGTTGCCCAGCAATACCCACATTTACTACACCAATGTCAATGCCGCTCATATCACTTGCCTCTTTGATTGCCTTGGTGATGGCCGAGATAGTTTTGTCAATATTGGTGACGATGCCTTTGATCACGCCTTCGCTTTCGGCTTTGCCCATGCCCAGCACTTCCAGCTTGCCGAATTCATTTTTGCGCCCCACGATAGCACAAATCTTCGTTGTACCAATGTCGAGGCCGACTACTATTTTCTCGTTTTCCATTTTATTTTTAGTGGTTAGTGGTTCGTTATAAAGTTCCTTTCAAAAATTTCCTTGTCTTTGTCTTAAGTCTACCTTCACATCTCTTAATTCTACTCAGCAATAACTTGTCCTTCATATTCCAGATTCACCCGTTCATATTTTGTCCATCCACGCTGCGGCAAAATCTCTTTATAAAAAATCATCAGCTTCTTAAACTTGTTCTCAATGTCTTCTGCTTTACCAAACTCTACCCGCTGACCAGTTACTTGCGGGAACAGCGTAATTTTTCCTTGCTTGTTAATATCCAATTGGGCTACCTGTGCCTTCCAGAATCTGTTCTCATTGATGAAAGCAATCATCTCCATTATTTTTTGCCCCTCTTCTTTCTTCATCAGATTTTGCATCTCGAGCAACGTCTTCACATATCCTCCACTAATCAATAACACACGAGAGGTATACTTATCTGACACTGACATTATGGTTCCATCTTCTGCGATGTATGCGTCAGGAGCATCCTCCTGTACTATCCGTGCAATCGGCCTACGCAATTCTACATTCACCACGAGATTGCCCTTCAAATCGCCAAACAATTGAGCATCGGCTATGTGCTTGTCTAGCTCCAGCTTTTTTTCGATTTCTTTCAAAGGCACACGATCAATGCTCACTCCTTTCACTGCTAGCCCACCGCTCTCCACCAGCTTGAGAATATCCGCTTCATCCAGGAAATGATTCTCGTTCAGGTTATCCAACTCGATCATAATATCCTTGCAAACAGCACCACCCTGTTTGCGTTCGCTGAAAGCAATCAGAAAAGAAACGCCTATCAGTGCAACCGCCACTTTTATCTCATTACGAATTTTGAAGTTCAGTTTCATTTTTCAGATCAGCTCACCAATTATTTTATCCTCTTCATTAACATCTCTTTTATCGGCTTGACAAACGTATCAATATCGCCAGCTCCAACAGTTGCCAGTACCTCTATGTTTAATCCATCCAGTTTCTGCATCAAATCCTTTTTATCACATCTAATCTTGACTGGCGAAGTGATGTCTTTGAACAACATATCACTAGTCACTCCTTCTATTGGCTCTTCTCGAGCCGGATAAATGTCCATCAGAAGCAATTCGTCTGCTAAACTCAAACTCTTTGAAAACCCTTCTGCAAAGTCCATGGTGCGAGTAAAAAGATGTGGTTGAAATATTACAGTGATCTTTTTTCCGGCATACATCGACTTTAGTGATTTTAAGAACGCTTCTATCTCCGTGGGATGATGCGCATAATCATCAATGTAAACCAGGTTATCTTTGCGGATGACGAACTCAAATCTTCTTTTCACCCCGCGGAACGACAGTAAAGCCTCACGAATATTTTTTTCACTGATGCCCAACTGCATCGCCACGCGCATCGCAGCGATGGCATTCTCCATGTTGTGATAACCTGGAACTCCTAACTCAATATTCTTTATTGTTAAATCAGGGCCGATCAGATCAAATTGAAAGAAGCCACCTTTTGCCTGAATGTTAGTAGCATGGTAATCTCCCGTACCAGTGCCATAGGATTCTTTATGAATATTCTGAATTTCATTTGCCAGCGAAGCAATTGACTCGTGAATAATCAAATTTCCTTTTTTTGAAATCTGGTGAATGAATTCTTTATACGCAGAAAGCATCTGCAAATGATCTCCATAAATATCAAGGTGATCTGCATCAGCTGAGGTAACCACTGCTGTATGTGGAAACAATCGCAGGAACGAACGATCAAATTCATCTGCCTCGGCTACCATCACTGTTTTTGCAGAAACCTCTCCGTGCATGATCAGGTTCGAATCGTAGTTGGCAGTGATTCCGCCAAGGAACGCCACCATATCCATGCCTGCCGACTTCAAAATATGCGCTATCAATGAAGACGTAGTAGTCTTGCCATGTGTGCCAGCGACAGCAACTGTTTTATAATTCTTCGTTAGCAACCCCAATACTTCAGAGCGCTTCATAATAGTGAAGCCCTGATCTTTGAGATAATTATATTCTTTGTGTGCTTTCGGAATTGCAGGGGTAAAAACAACAAGCGTTTTTTCTTTTGTTATGTAGCCGGGAATAAATTCTAGTTTATCATCGAAGTGAATCTCCATTCCCTCTTCCATCAATTCGTGTGTAAGTGGAGTAGCGGTTTTGTCGTAGCCAGCCACGCGTAAACCACTATGCTTAAACCAACGAGCCAAGGCGCTCATGCCTATTCCGCCAATGCCGAGGAAGTAAATTCTATCGTAGTTGTTTAGTTTCACTCAAATATATTTTTAGTTGTTACTAATCATTTTCTCAATTTCATCAACGATTTCATCTGTGGCATTGGGCTTTGCTAACTTCTTGATGTTAGTGCTCAATGTTTCACAGTGATGCTGATCAAACATCAGGCGCAATGCTTCCTCTACTAACTTTTCCTTTGCCTCCGCATCACGTATCATCACCGCTGCACCCTCTTTTACTAAAGACATCGCATTCTTTGTTTGATGATCTTCCGCTACATTGGGAGACGGCACTAAAATACATGGCTTACCTACCAGGCATAGTTCTGAAATTGCCAATGCGCCTGCACGGGAAATCACAACATCAGCAGCAGCATATGCCAGATCCATCTGATTCAAGAAATCGTAAACGCGGATGCGCTGCAAATCTTTGCCTTTTACCTGAGACATCACATTTTCAAAATACATTTTGCCAGTCTGCCAAATCACCTGCACACGCGATTCGATGAGGCTATCTATTCCTGCTAGAATACTCTCATTAATCGTTCTCGCACCCAAACTTCCTCCCAAGATCAAAAGAGTACGCACCTGGTTTGTCAATTGAAAATGAGCAAGCGCTGCTTCTTTAAGAATATTTTTATTTGCTATTCCCTTACGAACCGGGTTGCCCGTAAACTTTAATTTTGATGCGGGGAAATATTTTTCCATTGCTGGATAAGCAACACAAATACTTTGCACTTTGGATGCAACTTGTTTGTTCGTCAATCCCGCATATGAATTCTGTTCTTGGATCAGTGAAGGGATTTTATTTCTTGTTGCCGCTAGCATAATTGGACCGCTTGCATAGCCGCCTGTGCCAATCACGGCATGCGGTTTAAATTCCTTCACAATTTTATTCGCTTTGAAATAACTACTGATAAGCTTGAAAGGGAAAAGCAAATTCGACAGCGTGAGTTTACGTTGCAGCCCACTGATCCACAATCCAATTATTTTATAGCCTGCTTCGGGGACACGCGTCATCTCCATTCTTCCTTCTGCGCCAACGAAAAGAATATCTGCGTCTGCATGACGTGCCTTGAATTCATTAGCAATGGAAACAGCCGGAAAGATGTGTCCCCCGGTGCCACCGCCACTAATGATCAAACGATATGGTTGCTTCTCTTTCAAGAATTCAGAATATATAATTTAGAGCTAACAATATTTTTCATTTTCAAATTTTCAAATCGTCTCATCCTCTAACCAACTAAGCCGCTTTCGCTTCCATATTTTTACTTTCACTTTCGATAGACGCATCGGCTTTGCCCCAGTTTTCTTCCTGTTCGCCACGGCTCACACTCAAAATAATTCCAACTGAAATTCCTGCAAACACCATGGCCGTCCCCCCCCAACTCATAAAAGGCAAAGGTTGTCCTGTGATCGGGCCAAGTCCAACAACAACGCCCATGTTTACCATTGCCTGACAGACGAGATCGAATGCGAGACCCGCTGAAAGCAAACCACCAAAAGCTCGCTCACTGTTATAAGCCGCTTTCATTCCGCGATGAAGAAGAATCAGATACAATGCCAATACTACAATTCCTCCTAGCATTCCATATTCTTCAATCACAATTGCATAGATGAAATCAGAAAAAGATTCCGGTAAAATATTTCGTTGCTCACTATTGCCAGGACCTTTTCCAAACAGGCCACCAGTAGCAACGGCAATTCTTCCTTGACGTGCCTGGAATGGCAATTCCTTACCATTAATAAAACTATTGATACGGCTCTTCGCTGTTTCAAGACGGTTACCAAAATAGAGACCTGCTGTACCTGATAGCAATCCAATCAGCACCAGCATAGCAAGATATTTCACAGGCACTCTACCGATAAACATCACCAGCATGCATGTTGCAAAAAGCAATACAGCAGTTGATAAATTGGTTAGAGCAATCAATCCGCAAATCACCCCGCACCAGATCAACAACGGTATGAGCGCTTCTTTGATATCTTCAATATTCTGTTGCTTCTTTGAGAGCAAACTTGCGAGATTGATGATCAGGGCTAAACTTGCGAAGTCAGATGGCTGAAAAGATCCAAAGAATGGAATATTGATCCAACGCGATGCTTCGTTTACACTCACGCCAAATTTGAATGTGTACAGGAGCAATGGCACACTGATCCACAAACCGAGGCGGGAGAGTTTTGAATAATAACGATAATCAATTTTATGTGCCACCCACATTGCTGTCAATCCCAACACCACCATGGCAGTGTGCTTCAGCAAGTACCACTCTGGCGAAGTTGCTTTGCGATAGGCCAGCGTTCCGATTGAACTGTACACCACCATCACGCTGATCAAAGACAGCGCAAACACAACTGCCCAGATCACGCGATCTCCCTGCAAGTTGTTATCGGCCCATTCTTTAAATTTTTTCATACGTAATCAAATTATAAATTCAACATCTCCTTTTGCCTCCATCGCTTCTTTCAACTCCAGTACGGCTGCTCTAAACTGATCTCCTCTGTCTTCATAGTTTTTAAATAAATCAAAACTTGCACACGCAGGAGAAAGAAGCACTACATCGCCAGCTCTGGAAACTTTTAAAGCAAGGCTAACGGCTTCCTTCATGCTCTGTGTTTCACAGATTACTTTTACTGCACCTTCAAATGCATCATAGAGTTTTGAGTTATCCTTCCCTAAACAAATGAGAACCTTTACTTTTTTTCGCACCTGGTCTTCAATCAGCTTATAATCATTTCCTTTATCTATGCCACCGGCAATCCATACTAAAGGTCCATGATAACTTCCTAATCCGTAAACAACGGAATCTACATTGGTAGCCTTTGAATCGTTGACAAACTCAACTCCATTAATAGTTGCTACAGATTCTAACCGATGTGGTGCATTCTTGAAAGTTTTCAAACCATCCTTTATCGATTCCATTGAAACACCCGCAGTGTACACAGCTGACACAGCAGACATTGTATTGATCAAATTGTGCGGCCCTTTAAGAGTAGTTTCTTCCTGAGAAATACTGAACAGTCGATGACCCAGATCAAACACCATTACGCGACCGTCAAAGTGAGCGGTAGCTGAAGCATTTGTCAGAGATACTGTTAACGATTCTGGACGGATCTTATTCGTTGAGAGATGTTTTTTAATTACATCATCATCTGAAAAATAAATAAAGTAGTCACTCTCCTGCATTGACTGCACCAGGCGGAATTTTGAGTTGATGTAGTTCTGCATCTGATACTCATAGCGATCAAGATGATCTGGCGTAATGTTCAACAAGATCCCAATGTGCGGTCGAAATGCTTTTGTTCCATCTAGTTGAAAACTACTTATCTCTACTACATACCAATCATGATTTTCGAGCGCCACTTTCCGGGCCAGGCTTTCGCCAACATTTCCAGCCAATGCAACACTCAATCCAGCATACTTCATCAAATGATATGTAAGCAAGGTTGTCGTTGTCTTTCCGTTTGTTCCAGTAATCGCAATCACTCGACCTTTAATGTAACGAAAAGCAAACTCCAGTTCGTCAATGATCTCTACTCCCTTTGCTTTTAGTTTTTTAATTAACTCTACTTTGTCAGCAATACCGGGGCTCTTGATCACCAGTTGGGCGTTCAATATTTTTTCTTCAGTGTGAATTCCTTGTTCAAATTCAATCTGATGATTTACCAGTTCTTCTTTATACTTATCCTTAATCTGTCCTTTATCAGAAACAAAAACATCATATCCTTTGACCTTTGCCAAAATTGCAGCGCCTGTTCCGCTTTCACCCGATCCTAATATCACCACACGTTCTATCATCTTAACTTCAAAGTTGCAAGGGTTAAAATCGCCAATAGTATTCCGATGATCCAGAAGCGTGTTACGATTTTCGCTTCGTGGATATTTTGCTTTTGATAATGGTGATGCAAAGGCGACATGAGTAAAATTCTTCTGCCCTCACCATATTTCTTCTTCGTGTATTTGAAATATGAGACTTGCATTACCACCGAAAGATTTTCCACTAAAAAAATTCCGCACAAAAGAGGAATCATTAATTCCTTGCGCACAGCTAGCGCCAGCACTGCAATGATTCCTCCCATTGACAAGCTACCCGTATCGCCCATAAACACCTGAGCGGGATAGGCATTATACCAGAGGAACCCGAGACACGCGCCAACGAAGGCCGTGCAAAAAATCACGAGCTCACCCAGGTTTGGAATATACATGATGTTGAGGTACGAACTGAAGTCGACACGACCGGAGAGATATGCAAAGATCGCCAGCGTCAACCCAATGATAGCGGAAGTTCCCGCTGCAAGGCCGTCAATTCCATCCGTAATATTCGCTCCATTTGAGACCGCCACCACAATCAAGATCACAACAAGAGTGTAAACTATCCAGGTGTAATTTTGATCTAACCATGGAATGATCTTACTGTAATCCAATTCATTGTTTTTAATAAATGGAAGCGTAGTCTTAGTTGACTTTACGTCTTTATAATCAAGCTTACGATCAAGATCCTGTTGAATTAATGATACGCTTGCGAGAGATGCGGGCTCCACTTCGCGAACAACCACACTGTCGCTAAAGTAAAGTGTTAGACCAACGATCAGCCCAATTCCAATTTGACCAACGATTTTAAAACGCCCGGCTAACCCTTCTTTGTTCTTTTTGAAAACTTTAATGTAATCATCGAGGAACCCAATCAAACCCAACCCCACTGTGGTGGCAATGAGTAGAATCACATAAACGTTATCCAGCTTTGCCATTAACAATGTGGGAACAAGAATAGCTGCGATGATAATGAGACCACCCATGGTAGGCGTTCCTTTTTTCTGCATCTGACCTTCAAGTCCAAGGTCACGAATATCTTCTCCTACTTGTTTTCTCCTTAAAAAGGAAATTAAGTTTTTTCCGTATGTAATGGTGATCAGCAATGATAATACAGCAGCCACACCCGCACGGAAGGAAATGTACTGAAACAATCCAGCGCCCGGCAGATCAAACTGTTTATCGAGATATGTGAATAAATAGTATAACATTAATTGGCAAACATTTTTAACATGCGATCCAAAACCTCTTTATCATCAAAAGGATATTTTACTCCTTTAATTTCCTGATATGTCTCGTGACCTTTTCCTGCCACCAGGATAATGTCTTTCTCTTTCGCTAACATGCATGCAGTCTTGATAGCTTCTTCGCGATCGGGCATCACCAAGGTTTTCTTTGCTTCCGAAGGCCCCACTCCCTTTTGCATCTCACGAATAATTTCCATTGGATCTTCACTGCGCGGATTATCCGAAGTAAAAATCACTTTATTTGAATATTTGCAAGCGATCGCTGCCATCAGTGGACGCTTCGTTTTATCG
>CAZNCO010000094.1:0-10956 GCA_964571345.1 uncultured Ohtaekwangia sp. | reverse complement strand
TTATTGGATATCTTCAAAACGGTGACACTGGATAATGCCAAATTCTCCGAAAAGAATGTGAAGTTTTACGAAGAGCTTCAGAAAGAACTTTCAAAATCGGCTGTGCCGTTGTAAGCTTAATTGATTAAATTCAGGCGATGCAAACCAATCTTTTAACTCCCCCAAAAACACTGATGGAAGTGTATCGGATGCTTCCGGAGGGAACGCGCGCTGAATTAATCAACGATAGTTTATATATGTCGCCTGCCCCTACTCTAAATCATCAAGAGTTGATCCTTGAGCTTGCAAGCAAAATCAAAATCTTACTCAAGAATAAAGCGACAGGGAAAGTTTTCATTTCTCCAGTTGAGTTAATTCTTGATTCCAAAAATGCTTTTCAACCCGATATTGCTTTTGTTTCGACCTCCAACAAATCGATCTTGCGCGAAGATGGAATTTACGGTGCACCCGACTTGATCATTGAAGTCCTTTCTCCTGGTTCGAAGAAAAACGACCTCGATAAAAAAATGAAGGCGTATGAAAAAGCAGGTGTAAAAGAATACTGGGTAGTGGATCCCTTAACGAAAATCTCTATAGGTTTTCAGTTAAAGAAAAAGGAATTCATTCCTCTCAAGGAGGAGAAAAATAAACTTACATCGCTCCTCCTCAAGCACACTTTTAAGTTCTAATCGTTTTGAAAATCACTTTTCTCGGCACCGGCACATCACAAGGCGTGCCCGTTATCGTGTGTAGTTGTCCTGTATGTACTTCCCTCGACTATCGCGACAAGCGGCTTCGCGTTGCTGTTCTAATAGAACTGGATGGAAAGATTTTCGTTATTGACACAGGTCCGGATTTTCGTCAGCAAATGCTGCGCGAACGAGTTCAAACACTCGATGCTGTTTTAATTACACACTCTCACAAAGACCACATCGCTGGGTTGGATGATGTTCGTGCATTCAATTACCTGCAATCAAAAGTGATTCCTGTGTATGGTGCTCCAGAAACACTCTCGCAGATTAAGAGTGAATTTTATTATGCCTTTGAAAAAGAAAAATATCCAGGCACTCCGTTAATCGATCTCTATTCTATAGACGAAAATCCTTTTAAGATTGAAAATTTTCTCATCACGCCTCTCCCTGTCAGACACATGCGCATGCCCGTACTTGGTTTTCGCATTGGCGATTTCAGTTACATCACTGACGCAAATTTTATTCACGAAATCACCTACGAAAGATTGAAAGGCACGAAAATTTTGGTATTAAATGCTCTTCAAAAAGAAAAGCACGTGTCTCATTTCAATCTTGAAGAAGCTATTAACGAAGCAAAAAAAATCGGAGCTGAAACAACATATCTCACCCATGTGAGCCACAAGATGGGATTACATCGCGAAGTGGAAAAAGAACTACCTCAAGGAATTCTCCTTGCATATGATGGCTTGAGCTTAACTGTTTGAGCTGTGCAGAACAATTACTTTTTTCTGCGCCAACTCAGTAAAAGCCTGGCCAATCAAATTCTTGATTTTACGATCGTGTCCTGCTTTAGTCAAAACAAGGACGAATTAATCCTTGAACTCAACAATAGGCATCATTCATTTTTCATTAGAGCAGATCTGTCTCAGCCAGCATGTTGCCTTTCCTTTCCCGAGGGTTTCAAAAGAGCCAATAAAAATAGCATTGATTTGTTTGCTGAGTTAATCTGGAAAAAAGTCATTGGCATCCGGCAATTTAAAAATGAGCGATGCTTCGAAATCCAATTAACCGATTCGCATTCGTTGCTTTTCAAAATGCATGGCAACTTTTCCAACATTCTGTTGACGGAATCTGGTAAAGTAAAAAGTCTGTTTCGAAATCATATGCAAGGCGATCTGTCGATTGAGATAGAAAGTCTTAATCGAAATATCGAATGGACACATGAATTTTTTCTTCAAAATATCGACAAACTTAAGGAAGCCTTTCCGGTGTTGGGGAATGAGACATGGGCCTACTTGAAAGCGAATGGCTTCTTTGAAAAAGGCCAGGAAGAGAAATGGAGCCTATGGCAGACAACGATCAAGCTACTTGAAAATCCTAACTATTATATCCTAACATACCAGCATCGATTATTGTTCTCATTACTGCCGTTTGGCGAAATAGTAAATACATTTAGTGACCCCATCAGGGCCGTAACTGAATTTTATCATCAACTCGTATCGACCGGAAATTTTGAAAGTAAAAAAGCTGATACCCTTGCAGATATTGGTAAAAAAATAAAAAGTACAGAGAGTTTTCTCGCTAAGAATAAGATCAAGCTTCAGGAAATTGAGAGTGATCAACATTACCAAACCTGGGCTGATTTACTCATGGCAAATATGCATGTTATCAAACCTGGCATATCGAAAATTGTGTTAACGGATTTTTATACCAATCAGCCCGTAGAGATCAAACTAAAACCTGATCTCAGCGCACAGAAGAACGCTGAAGTATTTTATCGTAAGTCCAAAAATCACCAGATCGAAATCGATAAGCTGCGCGAAGCGATTCTTCAGAAAGAAGAAGAATTGATCAACTATTCTGAGTTAAAACAAAAAATAACATCTTCTGAAAACCTAAGAGCACTACTGACTATCATAGACCCTCTAAATAAAAAAGACCAGGCAAAGGAAAAAGTTAAGAAACTTCCCTACCACGAATTTGACTTCAAAGGGTATAAAATCTGGGTCGGCAAAAATGCAGAGGCCAACGATGAACTCACGCTCAAGTTCACCTACAAAGACGACCTGTGGCTGCATGCCAAAGATGTGGCGGGCTCCCATGTGATTGTCAAACACCAGTCTGGTAAGAATTTTCCGAAAGACGTGATAGAATACGCGGCCTCTCTTGCTGCTTATCACTCCAAAAGAAAAAACGAAACGCTGTGCCCTGTCAGCGTGACTCCGAAAAAATACGTTCGCAAAAGAAAAGGAGATCCGGCAGGTCTTGTGGTAGTGGAAAAAGAAGAAGTTATTTTAGTTGAGCCGAGGGAGCAATAAATATGAGACGCGAAATAAGAGAAATTCTTCTTTTCACGTCTCACGTCTAATCTCAAAGACTATCCAACCACCTTCACACGAATGGTGTTGGTTCTTCCTCTTGCAGAAATCGGCATGCTGGCGAGAATAATGAAAATATCACCTGTTTTAAGATGCCCATCTCTCTTCAAAATATGTTCTACGTCCTCGATGGTTTCATCAGTGCTGGCGGCTTTGTCATAATGGTAGGCACGTGTTGCCCAAACCAGGTTCATAGTATTGATGATGTCCGGGTTGCTGGTGAATGCAAAAATATTTGCATTCGGACGGTATGAAGCTGCGCGATATGCGCTGTATCCCCACTGCGTCATACCGATGATCGCCTTAGCATTCACATCTTTCGCCAACTTACAGGCCGTGAGAATTAAACTCTCGGTAAGGTAGTTTGATGCAGATGGATCACTTTCGTTAAACTTAAAATAAATCTTTCCCTGCTTCTCTACCGAACCAATTGTTCGCACCATACTGCGGATCACCTCGATCGGATACTTTCCTGCCGCGGTCTCAGCTGACAACATCAATGCATCGGCACCATCCATTACGGCATTTGCTACGTCATTAGTTTCAGCGCGTGTTGGCCTTGGGTTTTCGATCATGCTCTCCATCATCTGGGTAGCTACGATTACCGGTTTTGCTGCCTTGTTACATTTTGCAACCAGCATCTTTTGCACCATCGGAACTTCCTCCATCCAGATTTCTACCCCCAGGTCTCCGCGTGCTACCATCACTGCGTCAGTGGCGGCAATGATTGCATCAATGTTTTCAAGCGCTTCCGGCTTTTCAATTTTTGCAACGATACGTGTGAGTGATTTATGTCGGTTAATAATATCTCTCAGTATTTCGATATCAGTAGCTTTTCGAACAAACGAAAGGGCCACCCAGTCTACCTTGTTTTTCAAACCAAAATCAAGATCGGCCAAATCCTTATCGGTAAGGGAAGGTGCTGATACTTTCGAAAATGGCAGGTTAATTCCTTTTCTTGGTTTCAGCGGTCCACCATACACTACTTGGCACACTACATCAATATCACGAACTTCCTTCACGCGCAACTCGATCTTACCATCATCCACCAAAATCATATCGCCCACTTTCACATCGCGGGGAAGGTTTTCGTAAGAGGTGCTTACAATCTCCTGGTTTCCCATCAACTGACGTGTAGTGATAATTATTTCTTGCCCGGCTTTGATTTCAACACCTGGTTGTACATCATTTACCCTGATTTTAGGACCTTGTAAGTCTTGCAGCAAAGCCACATTAGTACCCATTTCTTTATTTAATTCGCGCACCCAATTGATCACTTTGAGGTGATCTTCATGCTTGCCGTGCGAAAAATTTAAGCGAAACACATCCACGCCTTCTTTGATAAGTGCGTGCAGCATTTCCTTTGAGGCGGAGGCGGGTCCTACCGTAGCAACGATCTTGGTTTTGTTGTAAGAAACTCTTTCCATCTGTATCAATTGATTTTTAAAAAATAAAATTCTCTTTTGATTTTAAAGCCGTCAAAGGTATAAAAGCGACCCATTCAACGGAAGGAATATCGCGTAAGACTTCCTGCAAACGATTGCTGTTCATGGCTTCCTCCCCGATAGTCAGTAAAAAATAATCAAAGCGTGGATGTTCCGGCACCAATAGATTTCTGAGGCTTTCTTCTTCTTGTGGCTTATTCCTCAAAAGTTTAAAGTGATTTACCTCTGTATCGTAAGAGTAATGGAGATATAAAGAAAAACCGTCTTTGTGCTGAACCGAAAAATCCTCTACCCGGATTAGATTAATATTAGCCAGGCGGTTAATCTCCCAAGCCAATTTATAGCCTTTCATCGCAGTGGTAATACCGTGAAGTTGAAAATCAAAGGAGAACTCAATATCAAGTCTTTTCTTTTTCATTTTGCCAGTACGCAATCTGCGAAATTCTGCGTTAGTTTGAGCATTAGCAAAAAGTTTGACATTCTGACCCTAAATCCCTTTCTTTGCATCGTTTTTTGAATCTATAAACCTTACAATCATGTCAGAAATTGCACAAAAAGTAAAGCAGATTATCATCGACAAGCTGGGCGTGGAAGAATCCGAAGTAACCCCTGAGGCAAGCTTCACCAACGACCTAGGCGCTGACAGTCTTGATACTGTAGAACTCATTATGGAGTTCGAAAAAGAATTCAACATCTCTATTCCAGGCGACCAAGCAGAAAACATTGCTACTGTAGGTCAGGCAATATCTTATCTGGAAGAGAACGTAAAGAAATAAAATCCGGGCGGCCGCCCCTCTATTATGACTTTTAAACGGGTAGTAATCACCGGGGCAGGTGCTCTCACAGCCATAGGTAATACCCTCCCAGAATATTGGGAGGGGTTAAAACAAGGCAAGAGCGGAGCAGCACCTATCACCAAGTTTGACACCTCAAAATTCAAAACCAAGTTTGCTTGCGAAGTAAAAGGATTTGATCCGGAGAAATTTGTTGACCGGAAAGAATCGCGCAAAATGGATCCCTTCACGCAATATGCCATGGCTGTTGCCGAAGAAGCGATTCAGGATGCAAAACTTCCTCTTGATCAACTAGATCCTGACAGGGTTGGGGTGATTTGGGGTTCGGGCATTGGTGGACTTCTTACCTTTCAGGAAGAAGTGAGAGCTTTCGCTGCTGGAGATGGCACTCCTCGATTCAATCCATTCTTCATTCCAAAAATGATTCCCGACTTAAGTGCGGGACACATCTCTATAAAATATGGTTTCAGAGGTCCCAACTTTGTAACAGTATCAGCTTGTGCTTCATCCACCAACGCGATCTACGATGCCTATACTTATCTGAAGTTAGGCAAAGCCGATATCATCCTGTCGGGTGGCTCGGAAGCAGCCGTATGCATAGCTGGTGTAGGCGGGTTCAATGCATTAAAAGCCTTATCTGAAAGAAACGATTCTCCTGAAACAGCCTCTCGCCCTTACGACAAAGACCGCGATGGTTTTGTACTTGGGGAAGGTGCCGGAGCATTGGTTCTGGAAGAATACGAACATGCTAAAAAGCGTGGAGCAAAGATTTATGCTGAAATCATCGGGGGTGGAATGACTGCCGATGCGTATCACATCACAGCTCCACATCCCGAGGGCGCAGGTATCATTAAAGTAATGGAGCACGCCCTTCAGGAAGCTGGCATCAGGCCGGAAGAGGTTGACTACGTAAATACACACGGCACATCCACTCCGCTTGGCGATGTGGGCGAAATCAAAGCTATTCAAAAAGTATTTGGCGATCATGCTTATAAGCTGAACATCAGTTCAACGAAGAGTATGACAGGTCATTTGTTGGGTGCTGCCGGTGCAATAGAAACCATTGCTTGCCTGCTGGCGATCAACGAAGGTATCGTTCCTCCTACGATCAACCACTTTACGGATGATCCGGAGATTGATCCTAAATTGAATCTTACCTTCAACAAGGCGCAGGAAAGAAAAGTCAAGGTAGCGCTAAGCAACACCTTTGGTTTTGGAGGCCACAATTTTTCAATCATCATTAAAAAAGCCGAGTAAGTTTGTGTGGAACATCCTTACTTTATCCAAGTCAAGTACTAAAGAAGACAAGAAACTGATTGCGGCCATTAAAGCCATTGCAGGCTTTACTCCGTCCAATCTTGAAATTTATCGGCTTGCCTGTCTGCATCGCAGCAAAATGCGACACAAAGATGGTGCTAAAGACTCTAACGAGCGTCTCGAATATCTGGGCGATGCCATTCTTGGAGCAGCCGTAGCCGATTATCTTTTTAAAAAATATCCTTTTCAAGACGAAGGTTTTCTCACGGAGATTCGTTCCCGCATAGTTAACCGGGAGTCACTGAACAACTTGGCCCGCAAAATCGGAATTGGCTCCATCGTGCAGTACGATCAAAAAAACACCCAACTGCAAAAAGTAATTTTAGGAAATACACTTGAAGCTTTGGTAGGCGCTGTTTACCTCGACAAGGGCTATCTACGATGCAAGAAATTCGTCATCGATAAATTAATCCAGCCATACTTTGATCTGGAAGTAGTTGTAAAATCAGACACCAATCACAAAAGCCGTGTAATTGAATGGGCACAACGTCACGCAAAAGAAATACGCTTTGAGGTAACGGAAGCCAAGCGCGGGCGTGGACGCGAATTTTCCGCCCAGGTTATTTTACAGGGCGAGCCGTATGCCATCGGTTACGGAATTACCAAGAAGAAGGCGGAACAAGATGCTGCTGAAAAAACGTTTGCCATGTTAGAAGCCAAAAACGAAAAGTGAGTGGAAAGACAAGTTAAAATTGGCGGAGCTACCTTAAATCAAACGCCGATTGATTGGCAAAATAACGTTACAAACATTCTCGATGCGATCCATGCCGCAAAATCGGAGGGCGTGAAAATACTTTGCCTGCCAGAGCTATGTCTTACAGGCTATGGCTGTGAAGATCTTTTTCTCAGCGATTGGCTAAGTGAAAAAGCCTTCCAACATCTGTTGCCGATTTTGCCTCATACTGAAAACATTTGTGTGTGCATCGGCATGCCGATTCGAATGGGTAGTCTTACCTACAATGGCGTGGCTGTCATTCACAACAAAGAAATTCTAGGCATTACACTAAAACAATATCTTGCAAGAGATGGTGTACACTATGAACCGCGCTGGTTTGACCCGTGGCCGACCAACGAAATCAGGAACCTTACAATCGGTAACATTTCTGTTCCGGTTAGAGACATCACCTATGAAGTAGAGAAGGTCAAATTTGGATTTGAAATATGTGAAGACAGCTGGCGGAAAGAAAAGAGACCTGGCTACAGGCTCAGAGAAAGAGGCGTTGATCTCATTTTGAATCCCAGTGCAAGCCATTTTGCATTTGGCAAAAGTTTATTGCGCGAAAAAGAAGTAGTTGTTGATGGATCAACATATTTTGACTGCGCCTATTTATTCGTAAACCATCTGGGCAATGAAGCTGGCAGAATGATTTACGATGGCGACATTATTATTGGTCAGAAAGGAAAAGTGATTCGTGTAAATGAGCGATTATCATTTAAGCACTTTAATCTCATTTCTGCCACGGTCAATTTTGATTTCCCCGAAAAGACCAAAATATTTCCATACACCGATAGCAAAGAAAAGAATGGCGAGTTCGCGCGCGCTGCGGCTCTTGCCTTATTCAACTATATAAAGAAAAGCAAAGCTAAAGGATTTGTTTTAAGTCTCAGTGGCGGTGCCGATTCTTCTTGTTGCGCCATTCTGGTAGCCGAGATGGTAAGGCGCGGATGCAAAGAATTGGGAATGGAAAACTTCTGCCGTGAACTAAAACTTACGCCCGGCAGCGAAAAAGAAATCGTAGCACAACTACTTACCTGCGCATATCAATCCACCCAAAATTCGTCTGAGTCTACTTACCTCTCTGCAAAAACGTTGGCTCAATCTATTGGAGCAAAATTTTATGATTGGTCGATCGATGATGAAGTAAAATCATATGAGGCTAAAATTGAAAAAGTAATTGCACGTCCATTAACATGGGAGAAAGATGACATCGCTCGCCAAAACATTCAGGCCCGGGCACGTTCACCCATTATCTGGATGCTCGCCAACGTAAAGCAGGCCGTACTGTTAACCACTTCCAACCGTAGTGAAGGAGATGTAGGCTATGCTACCATGGATGGTGACACCAGCGGAAGCCTCGCTCCCGTTGCAGGTGTTGACAAGCCTTTTATACTGCAATGGCTACTTTGGGCCGAGAAAGAATTAGGCTACGCTGGCCTTCATGCCGTAAACAACCTTACTCCCACAGCTGAATTGCGCCCTTCGGAAAGATCGCAAACAGATGAGAAGGATTTAATGCCATATACTATTCTGGCTGAAATAGAAAGACATGCAATACGCGATCGGCAAAGCCCACTAGCAGTTTTCAATTTGATGAAAGAAACAGCATCCAATCCCTCCGACTTAAAAATATATATCAAAAAATTCTTTAAGATGTGGGCTGCCAATCAATGGAAACGCGAACGACTCGCCCCCTCCTTCCATTTTGACGACATCAACGTAGACCCTCGCAGTTGGTGCCGGTTTCCAATCCTTTCGGGAAGCTTTGAGGAAGAGTTGAAAGAATTGGAGCAAGTATAAATTTTAGAGACGCGCATTTCTTATTGTTTAAATTCCGACAGGCAAAGCACGCTTGTTCGTTATGCGCAGGCAGCCCTTGGCATAAAACGTTTTTGAAAGACGTAAATCTGATTTGTATTTTTATGAGCCGCTTGGAATCTAACAGGCCGCGATCGCCTGAATGACTATAACTAATTTCAAAATGAAATACGACCCTCAAATCGTTTTAGCTAAACTTGAATCTCCTCGAAGCATTATTGAAAAGACTTTTGTCTTGATGCTTTTCTTTTTTGTTTATGCTTCTGCCGATGCACAAACTAAACTTGCTGCGGGAGAACAGCCCCAGGTAACACAAGACTTTTCCGGAAACATCAGGGTTGTGTATGGTGAATATGACAAAATCTTTTTTACGCACTCCGCAGATAATGGGAAAACATTCAGCGCACCCCAGTTGATCGCACAAATTCCTGAGATGCACCTCGGCATGACCCGTGGTCCGCAGCTCGCCACCTCGAAAGACTTTTCGCTGGTAACTGCCATGGACAAGAAAGGCGATATTCATACCTTCCTCCAAAACCATAAAACTGGCAAGTGGGAAAAAATAAAAAATGCAAATACTGCCGGCTCAGCCCCCGAAGGATTGATGAGTATCTCCGCTGACGATACCAATACATTCTATGCGGTATGGCTTGACTTGCGCGAGAACCATCGAAACAACATCTGCTTCGCGTCATTGAAAGACAACACTTGGTCAGCAAACAAGATCGTTTATAAATCTCCTGATGGTCACGTCTGTGAATGCTGTAAGCCATCTATTGTAGCGAACGGCAAAACAATATCCATCATGTTTAGAAATTGGCTGCACGGCTCGCGCGATCTCTTTCTCACAACTTCTTCTGATGGTGGCATTCATTTTTCTGAAGCGCAGAAGCTGGGCAAAGGCACCTGGCCGCTGCAAGGATGCCCTATGGATGGAGGCGGACTTACCCTCGATTCAAAAAAACAGACGCATACTGCATGGCAGCGCGATGGAATTGTTTACACAACCGATCCTGGTAAAGCAGAACAAAAACTTGGCGAGGGTCGCCATGTGGGCATGAGTGGCAGCCTCGTATTCTGGCAGAAGGGATCAGACTTGATTCTAATGACGCCAGAAGGAAGGCAAGAAAAAGTTGGGGAAGGAACTGCATTGCAAGTTTGCCAACTTGCCGACAAAACCATTTTCGCCATCTGGGAAAAGGATGATGTGATTGTGTTTAAAAAATTTTAGCTTAAGAATCTTCGTCTCCAAAAACAATTGTAAAAGCTAGTGAAGTAATTAAATTGTTTAATGGTCACACTTTTTTTCAGCTGGTTTCGAACGTTCAATTTTTTACCGGCTTCAACACCGCTTTTTTTGTATCCGCTGTATTGAGGTAACAAAACTAGAGGGGCAGGAGGCAATCCATTTGCCTCTTGATATTCCGCTTAATTTTTTTTGATTTTTTTTCTATGTCCTCCATTTTTGGAGGAATGGCATCCTTCTGTTCCCCTACGGCTCTCCTACTGTCCCCCTACTTTCTCCTACTTCGGCCATTTTTTGCAGTTTAATTTTTTTGAACGTTCAAAAGAAAAAAAAGACTTATCAGCCTCTCGCGAAAGCCCGTCTATGCCATCGGAAGGGTAAAGAATGGGCGCCAGGCGGCATTGCTAAAAGAGTTCATACTTCCTCGTTACATTACTTATATTTGCAATCGGCCTTTAAACGGGGCTATAAAATTTTCATCTAACCCGATATTTTTTTATGCTTAGTTATTTGATTTGGAACGGCAGTCCGGAAATTTTTTCGTTTGGTGTCTTTACACTTCGCTGGTA
>CAZNCO010000093.1:0-11007 GCA_964571345.1 uncultured Ohtaekwangia sp. | reverse complement strand
AACAATATCTTGATAGTGCTCAAGCCGTAAAATATCAGCGATGTTTTCTGACATCTCGGCATTATCCTCGATAAGTAAAATTGAAGGGCTCATAAAAACCGGAGTTTGTGTTTCCTCCGAAATTTAGAGCCACCTATCAAACCCAAATATGAGCACTCTCACGCCAGCAAATGATTTTTATCATCATAATCGGGTGAGCGTTTTGTTGTCATTAAATTCCTTAAGCCTTAATAGTTGATGTTTGATCGTTTCAACAGTTTTTGCCACCGCGTCCTCATAAGTCAAAGCTTTGCAAGACTCAAAAAGGTCTCCTCCGGAAATAATCAATTTTAGCTCGCAAATTTTATTCTCTTTATCTGTGCTCTTGGCCGGCTTTAGAAGAATTCGGCCTTCATTAATGTCAACGCCATATGTAGCTAACTTTTCCACGCTTTGTTTCGCAAAAGCAATCAGTTCATCACTTGGTTTAAAATTTGGAGATTGAAGAATAGTTTTCATTTTATGTGTTTTAATCCATACAATTTCATTAAAAGAAAGGCGGACATGATCCGCCTTTCAATCGCCAACTATAATAGACTAACCCCAGTTCTATTATGAAACTGCAATTTTATGAGCAGCTTTCATTTGCGTTTCTTTCATCTTTGGGATGGTGATTTTCAGAACGCCATTTTCATATTTGGCGTCAATATTTCCTTCCTTAATATTTTCAGGCAACGTAAATGAACGCGTGAATGAATTGAAAGAATATTCTTTCCTTGAATATTCTTTATTTTCCTCTTTCTTCTCTTCCTCTTTTTCTGCGCTAATGGTAAGCGTATGATTTTCTACTTCAATCGAAAAATCTTTACGTTCCAAACCAGGAGCTGCTAATTCCAACTTAAATTCTTTTGGGGTTTCCGCTACGTTAGCCGTTGGCATATTAATTCCCAAGCGAGTTGGATACAAATCTTGGTCCATGTCAAAAAAATCACGACCAAGCACTGTTGCAGGGCTAAAGAAATCCGACAATAATGTTGGAAAACTTGACGACTTTTTAATTGTTAGGCTCATATAATCTTTTATTTAGTGATACTCAAAATTACTTTGAGAACAGGTCCTGCCTCAATGATCATCATCACTCGATGATAAGATTATTATGACGAACACTTCGTGATATTACGCACGAATTAAAAGCTACCTGGAGTTCTTAAGCTGAAGGAAAAAAGTAGTACCCACTCCTACCTCGCTGACAAAGCGAATGTTGCCATCGAGCAAATCAAGATATCGTTTAACAATATTTAACCCAAGTCCTGTACCTTGAATATTAACAGCGTTGCTTGCGCGAAAAAACCGATTGAACAATTCCTTTTGCTCGTCTTCCGGTATACCCATTCCTTCATCACGTAATTCGATAAAGACATGCTCTTTTTGTACCAGGACTGAAAAATAGATATTCGAATTTTCACCTGAATATTTGATAGCATTCGAAAAAAGATTCAATAAGATATTTCGCAAAATCCGCTTATCCTGGACAACTTCTTTATCACCGTTAAATGATAACTCTATATGCTGGCCGGCCTTTAACATCAGAGATACTTCGTCCACCATTTCTTGCGCAAACTCAGACAGATCAAATTGCTTCATAAAAACGTCAATCTTACCCTGGTCAAGTTTATCCATCGAAAGAAAATCATTTAGTATATCTGTAAGATTTTTAACGGACGAGCGGATACGCTGCACATGTTTCAATCTCTCCGATTCAAAAGATGGCTGATTGCAAGATTCAATTAGAAAAGCGCTGGAGAGAATGGTACTGAGTGGAGTTCTAAACTCATGAGATGCCATTGACACAAAGCGCGACTTCAGGTCGTTAAGCTCTTTCTCTCGTTCTAATAAAGTGGTCAACTCAAGTGTTCTTTCTTTCACAATTCTCTCCAACTCTTCATGCGTTTGCTTACTCTCGGTTATATCAATCAAAACCGTATGAATGATATTATCTTTTTGATCTATCTTGATAAAAAGCCTCGCCCAAAAGGAAGTCCCGTCCAGCCTCCGCATCTTCTGCTCAACAAACAATTCACCATCACCCTTCTCTTTGATCATTTTTATATTTCTTTCTTTGTCGGCAAGGTTCAGGTAGTGAAAGGTCTGATCATAATTTTGCAAAAAATCCTCTTTCGATTTATAACCAAGAAGTTCAACACCTTTTTGATTTACATCTATAATTTTAAATAATTTCAGGTCAGAGATGTACGTTCCGGCCAGAGAGTTATTAAACAACGCCTGGTATTTTAGTGAGGTCAATTTTCTCTGCGTGATATCGATCATCACAATATTTACGGTGTCCCGCGCTGAATTCAATCTACCAAAGAGTAATATCCATATCTTTTTTCCTTCTCGAGTGTAAAGCTCCAACTCATAATGCTCAATAATGCCATTAGTGAGCAGACGGTTGAGAATAAAATCCTCATCAGCCAGGTTTACGAGATGAGCTTGCGTGGAATAATCTTCAAAAAAACTTCTCTTGTCCTTATAACCCAAAATGTCAAGCCCTTTTTCATTAATATCAATGGGCTTGCTTGACTTTAAGTTCCAGGTACAAATTCCTGACAAAGAATTTTCAAAAAGATTGCGAAACGTTTCCTCTTTTTCCTTACGAACAGAAATGTCATTAATAAATGCAATTGTCATATTGCAGCCGTTCCAAACGTAAGGACTTAAGCTAATTTCAACTGGAAAGATTTCGCCTGTCTTTTTTCTTGCGTAAAGATCCTGGCCAATACCCATGGGGCGAGCAACAGGTTTTTTAAAATACTCAACATGGTAAACACTGTGAGCTTGGCGAACCGGCTCGGGCATTAATATATTGATCGACTTCATAAGAAGCTCATCGCGATCATATTTAAATAGGTCAAGAGAGAAAGCATTTGCATACACTATCTGACCACGCTCGTCAACTACCAACAAGCCAACAGTGGCATTCTCTAACACCGCTTCAAACCCGGCTGCACTCTCAAACAAAAATGAAGTTTCTGTACTCATAAAAAAATCACATGATCGCACTATTTTAAATGGTTCCGAAATATCAATCAATGACAGAAATCATACTCTCTTAACAACGAATATCATTTGGACGCATTCGTGATTCAAGGTCCTTTGTGTAGCTGACTTACATGTTACGTTCCGTTAATGAGTTAGACTTGTCGCCCAAGCCCGGAAAAACCTACTGGACTGAGTGCGAACGCGAATGGCGCGAAGAATTTATTTATTTCTTACTGGTGGATCGGTTTCATGACAACGCTGATCGCAAACCAGAAGAATCTGCCAGCAAGCGGTCTGGTTTTGGTGTCGGTGACGAATTAAAAGAAACCTTTGGAGGAACCATCAACGGCATTACAAAACATCTTGATTATATCAAAGATCTTGGATGCACGGCACTTTGGTTGAGTCCCGTTTTTGAAAACGATCCATGTTCTTATCACGGCTACTCTATCCAGAATTTTCTATCAATCGACAAGCGTTTTGGCACCAAAGACGATCTGGAAGAACTGGTTACTGCAGCTCACGCTCTCGACATGCGCGTGTTTCTTGATATCGTGCTTCATCATTCAGCGGATACCTGGAACTACCCTAATGATCAAATCTATTATTACTATGAAGGCGCTACATTCCCGTTCGGTCACTGGCGTAGTAAAGATCTACCAATTCCAATAGAACTTCGGAATCCAGAATTGTACTGGCGTAAAGGACAGATCCGAAACTACGATCTATATCCTGAAACACGCGAAGGAGATTTTAGTAATCTTAAATCATTTAAGAACGACAATTCACCGGAAGCACTTTATGTGCAAGACATTTTAACAAAAGTGCATTGCTATTGGATTCGCGAAACGGATATTGACGGATTCCGCCTGGATGCTGTGAAGCACATGGGCGAAGAGACTATTAGCCGGTTTTGTTCATATGTACGTGAGTACGCCTACAAACTTGGCAAGCGTAATTTTTTTTTATTTGGGGAATTAGTCGGGCCGGATCAAATGTACAATCAATACATTGGCCCAAAAACTTCCACGCTTGTAAATGACCACGGCATCTATTACGGTTTAAATTCCGTACTGGATTTTCCTTTATATCACGTGTTGGCCGATGTTATCAAAGGAAAGTCTACTCCTGAAAAATTAATAACCAGATACGAGTCTCTTCGGCTAAACGCGCTGCACCGCGGGGAGTTTGGTGAGTTCCTTGTAACATTTATCGACAACCATGATCAGCTAGGCCAGAGAATAAAGCATCGGTTTGGCTTTGAGGCAACAGAAAATCAGATTATAGCGGGCGTAGGATTTTTGCTGTGTGCTCTCGGCACACCGTGCATTTATTACGGTACAGAACAGGGCTTTGACGGAGCTGGTCCCGGAGATTGGTTCGTGCGTGAAGGAATGTTCAGCAATTCTCAACCTGATGTAAATGCTTTAAATAGAGAAAACAAGATCTATCAAGAAATTGCAAAGCTTGCTCTATTAAGACAACAAACCCCCGCGCTTAAATTTGGGCGGATGTATATGCGGCAAGATTCACACGATGGAATAAACTTCAACCTCCCGATCTATGAGGGATGCCTGTTAGCCTTCTCACGTGTGCTATACGATGAAGAAATTGTGGTTGCTTATAATAGTTCCCTCACGCTAGATGATGAGGAATACATTGAAGTAGATGGCAACATTAATCCGGAAGGGAGCGTCATGAGGTTTATGTACGGCCAAACGGGCAAAACACATGTTTTGAAGTCCGAAGATAGCCGAAGGCATTTCGTTAAAATCAAGCTCGCCCCTAGCCAGTTCGTTATTCTAACTAATAAATTTCAAGGATAACTATCGTACATGACAAATATCATTGAACATAATTTAACACATCGTTAAATTGACTTTTAATCAGTTCGAAATGATACACGCAACTGAAAATGTTTTACACAACAAAAACCTGGCCGTACAGTTACTAGGTGAAAAACTTATTGAATACCGAAATAGCGATGCGATTGTAGTTTCCGTATCGCGGAGGAGTGTACTCTCGGCATATCACCTGGCCCGGCAACTACAGCTGCCACTACAAATACTTTCTTGTTGGGAAATAAAACACCCAGGCTATCAGCATGCAACTATTGGATCTGCCTGTGGTGACGAGGTGATTTTACATGATGTAGATGATATTCCCGCTGACTTTATCTCTCACCAGGTACAAATGATTCGCCACGTTATAAAGTCCGAAACCAAACTTTACCAGAAAGTAAATTCTCCATTGGATTTCAAATTCAAAACGATCATTATTACAACAGATGTTTTGCGAAACCTCGACTCAATCCAGGCTTGCATCGTTTGTGTGAAGAAGCAGCGTCCTTTAAAAGTCATTGTTGCACCTTTGGTTATCTCCCCTGATTTAACAAGATCGGTTGCGGCAGAAGCTGATCAATTGGTTTTCCTGAAAATAGAATCGAATTATCAGGCACTCTCCCAATACGAAAACGCATTTTCCGAATCGGAAGAAAAAGTAAAATCACTTCTAATTCACAGTCGTCAATTATAACAATGGCATCGGGTTCTAAAACTTCTGCACTACAAAATACCCGGCCACAAGCATTACGCCAACACCCGTTGAGATGAATGTCAGCGAAGTGCCAAATGAGAGCCAAACACAGCCTGCAAGCGAACTCGCCAACATTGTAAAAACACTTTGCCAACCTGTATAGGTTCCAATAGCAGTGGCCGTGTCTTTCTTTTCTGAAATATTTGTGATCCATGCTTTCGCGATGCTTTCTGTGGCCGCAGCATAAACCCCATATAGAAAGAGGCATAAATAAATCACCCACAAGCTCGTTGAATAAGCAAGCCCAACGTAGACCAATGCATACAAAATAAATCCAAGTACCAAGGTCGGTCTGAACCCCATTTTATCACTTAAGCCTCCGATTGGATAAGCTACAGCGGCATACACCAGATTGTAGAAAATATAAACACCAACCACTGCTGAATCTGTAAAGCCAATTTCCTTTATCTTCAAAAGAATAAAAAAATCAGAACTATTAAATAAGGTAAAAGCGAGCAGACCAACCACGAGCTTCTTATATTCCTTAGGGCCTTCACGCCAATATTTTAAAAAAGAAAAAAAAGAAGCTTTTTCATTGACGTTCGGTTCGCGATAGGTCTCGCCCAAAGTGAATGTAAGAATAGTAGCCAGAAGCCCGGGGAAAAGTGCAATGGCAAAAAGTATTTTATACGAGCCAGGAAAAAAATAGAGATAGACCAATGCCAAAGTGGGACCGAGTACCGCACCAAGTGTATCCATGGCCCGGTGAAAACCAAACACGCGTCCTTTCGTAGCCGGTGTTGCTTCATCTGAGAGAAGAGCATCTCTCGCTCCGGTGCGGACACCTTTGCCTAACCGATCCATCGTGCGCGCCAGAAATATCCAGAACGGAAAAGCAAAAATAGCCATCATTGGTTTCGAAATTGCACTTAACAGGTATCCTAGCCGCACAAACGGAACTCTCTTTCCGCTCAGATCAGATAACTTTCCAAAATAGCCTTTACTCAATCCTGCCGTGGTTTCCGCTATACCTTCCAAAACTCCAATCAATAATATCGAAAACCCGATGTCTTTCAAGAACAAAGGCATTACAGGATAAAGCATTTCACTAGCAACATCGGTGAAGAGACTGACTAAAGAAAGAATCCAAATGGTGCGCGTTAATATCTTCATCTTCAATACTAAACCTAAGATATTAAAAAACTTCGTGCAAAGGTCAATCGCTTTTCGATGACGAAGATCATCTATAAGACCAACGGTGGTTATTTAACCCGTTGGCATTTAGACGTACTTTAGAATCTACTTAACCAACCAGCCTAGTTATGCAAATCATTGAAAAATTATCACACACGGATGAGGTATTGCTCAAAACCAAAATCATCGAAGAAGGAATAAAACTTCAACAACAGGTGATTGACGACTATCGCAAAAGAATTGATGAGATAAGAGCAAGCGCACCGGATCACAGTTGTGGGTACGATACGCATCAGCGTTCGTTTAAATCTGAAACAATGGCCGAAATCAGCTTGCTATCAGATCAGTTACAACTTGCTAGCCACGAACTGGAGCAACTTATGCGTATCCAGAATTATGCAACCGAATACCATTCTACAGCCGAGTACGGAACAGTAGTAAAAACAGACAGAGAAACATTTTTCATTTCCGTGGGTGTAAGGCGATTCTATGCAGACGGCACCCCAATATTTGGAGTCTCGATTCGAAGCAGCGTCTACAAGGCCATGAAAGGAAAAAAAGTGGGCGATAGTTTTATCTACAAAGGAAATATCTTTCACATCGAAGAAATATTTTAAAGGCAAATGGCTACGGGTGGAAAACATATTTATTCTAAACCAAATCCGTTAGAGGTCATCGAAGGGCTTGTTCCCAAACTTGAGTTGCTTGAGTCTTCAAAATTATCTTTTCAAACATTGGTAGGGTTTGATGGCTTCGTTGATAAGATTCAAAAAGAGGTAAAGAATAAGCAAGGCAATAAAAATATATTTTTCAAAACGATAGAGGATTTTTCCAAACATCTTGGTGAACTGGGAGGAAAAAGCGGGCAGGTGGAAATCGTAACAACGAAGGAAAAATTTGGCGGCAATGCGCCAATTCTTGCTAACACATTTGCTACTCTTGGAATTAAAAGCTTATGCCTTGGTGCACTTGGCTTCCCTGACATAGATCCTATCTTAAATCAAGTCAAGCCGGAAGTTGAAAAAATTTCTCTTAATTCCCCGGGGCAAAGTCAGGCACTGGAATTTGAAGATGGAAAAATTATTTTTTCCGAACTGGGTAGTTTCAGTAAATACAATTGGTTAGATGTTGGCCAAAAAGTCAACATTAAAAAGCTGCAAAAAAAAGTGAAGCGATTTAATCTCTTTGCACTTGTTGACTGGGCAAATATTCAAAATGCAACAGACATCTGGCAGGGTTTTCTTGATGACATCATTAAGCCATCAGGAAGAAGCAACAGGCTTTTTTTCTTTGACTTATGCGACCCCTCTAAAAAATCTCCACAGGAAATTGATGAAGTAATTGATTTGATAAGTGACTATTCCAATTATGGAAAAGTAACGCTCGGAATGAATGAAAACGAAGCAATCAAAACTTGGATTGCCTTAAATGGAAAAAATGAAAGCAAGGCACTACCCTCACTGAATGAAATAGGAAAAAGCCTGTATCGAACCATGACAATCGATACTTTGCTAATTCATCCGTTAGACCGATCACTCACTTTTCAAAATAATCAAGAAATAGAAATTGATGGCAGGTGGGTTACAAATCCAGCTGTGTTAACAGGTGGTGGGGATAACCTAAATGCAGGGTATAGTCTAGGTATGCTTTTGGATTTGCCGGTCCCAAAATGCATGTTGCTTGGAATGGCCGCCTCTGGTTCATTCATTCAAAACGGAAAAAGTTCAAGCGTGAAAGATTTGATAGAATACATTGAGCTCTGGGAAATGGAATCAAAACTAAGCTTGAAATCCGGAAGCCAAGTTCAATCAAAGTTGAATATCCATTCTTGACCCAACGGAAAAAAGATCCAACGTCTCCAAACTCACCTGTGAATCAGATAACCCAGATATATGAAATCAATTAACTCAATAAACGATGCCCTCACCTATATGATTGAAGGACTTTATGACGCAGAAAAGCTTGAGCAAAAATTAATGCCAGAAATTATTGACTCCCTCAATAGCGAACCAAAAAGTGTTTTACGAGAACATCATGCACGGGCACATGAGCGGAGAACAAAACTAAAACGAGCATTCAGCTACCTTCTCGCAGGTCCATTTGATCACAAAAATAAGATCGCAAAAGAGATGATTTTCGAAATCATCATGATTAACCAAAAAATTCCAGCACCTGAAATCAAAAACGCCCTCCTCGCCCACTGCATTAGAAATTATATCCAATTCAGAATTTGCTCGTATGAAAGTGCTCTGCTACTGTCTTCTCAGCTAGAGCTGGAAAAAGTATCGGATCTATTAAGCGAAATAATCGCCTGGGAACGCGAAACTGCATCACACTTGAAGATCTTAAATTCAAATCTCGCAGTTCATACTCATACATGATACAACATTATTACAGATAGTATTTTCGGGAAAGAGTAATGATCTTTTTTGAGATGACTCTGTTTTCACTACGTATGGCATTCTCAACATTCTCAACACTCTCATTACTACCTTGGGTTCTTAGTTTGTTAAGTAAAAGTTGGCGATCGTGTAAAGTACCAATCAATTCCTCCATTTTTTTATAAAAGTTGAGTGTCTTTTTCCTTCCCTTTCCAACACCCTCAGACAAATAAATAACATCCTTCATTTTCTTTCTGGTTTTGTGAATCTTATTCATGACTGGTTTAGGTGTTAATCCATGTCTAATTTGTTTGCGCCTTATTTTAAGGTACTTCAAAACCTTTCTATTTTCACCATTGTGGATGACTGAAAATATCTTTTTTGACTGTTTGCGTATTGATTTTTTGAAAGTTGAAATATCCGATATTAGGTCTAGTGCTAATTTTTCATTGGCTTTGTCAGGCACATCATTCACCTTATCCCGCTGGTATCTCGAAAGAATTCCAGCATGTATTTCGGGATCACGTACTTGCCCCAATTTTCTAAAGATAGACCTAAAAGGACGAAACGATTTACCACCTTTAAATTTTTTATCAACGTAGCCAAGAAAAAGAATAATTGATTTAATTTTTTTTATATCAACTCGAGCACGGTGCAACACTTCGGGGTCTTTAAATTTTCGGTATTCACTTAAATGACGAATTAAAGACTTAAATTGATCCCGGGCATATTTCCGAATTGAATTCATTCAATAACCTCAGCAATGCTATTTTGTATGAAGAATAATCTCTTCCCTTTTCCTCTTGAAATCAATGTAGTTTATTTCAAGTTCATCACTCCATTTACCCAAATGACTTTTCAATAACTTAAGAGAAGCTTTCAAATCTTCTTGCGATACATTATTTCCTTTTTCCATTTCATCTGCCTGCATACTAATTTTTTCAATCAACGAATTTTCTTCTGCATCAAACTGGTGATTATAATATTTGATGGTATTTTTAATTACGCCTAGCGCTCGTTTCAATTCCTTTCCAGCCTTTGATCCATTCAATTGTACATACTCTGTCTCCGACACGTGCATGTGTAAACCCGCCAACGCGCTACCTGCTCGGGCAAAAAAGTAATTCAGCTCTTCCAGCCCATCCACTTTATCTACAGACACGCGCGTCTCTAAATCATTCAATTCCGCTATTGAGTTTTTTAATTCAGTCCTTTGATCTTCATCTACTACCGTTGAAATCAATTCCATCGACTGAATTGCCTTATGAATAAACTCAGCAGATTTCTTATAATCCTTGTTAGCAAATTGCACTGTTGCCTCGTAAAAATAGGAATCAGGCTGAATCTCAGTAGCCGTCACTTCTAATTGAGCTCCGGGACCGTTGCTTTTTTTACACCCGATTAAAACGAAAATTGCTGCAACCAGCATGCAATTAAATCGCGAAATCCACACTATCTTTTTCATGGCTGTTGAATTTGAATATTCATAATCCAATTGGAATCAAATGATTTGGATTAATTTTGACGCCTTGAATTTCGCTTTAATACAAAAACTTTGACATGATTGGTATCGGAAGGAAAAGTGACTTTTATCACGAGCGTTGTAAAAAAATGCTCGCAAGTAGAATTAAGAGAATTAATATCAAATAATGACTTTCTGCCCTTCCTTCACAGAACGGTAGATTGCTTCCACTACCCGTATATCTTTAAGTCCTTCCTCACCGGGAACCAAAACTGAAGTATTATTGATGATAGCAAGAGCATCGTCATCCATTTGCTTCGCCTGTTGATTGAGTGGCGAGGGCCCTAGCTTTAGCCCATCCGAAGTATCACCCTGAACACCTGTATACGATTGAAATGGGGACAGCGTGTATAC
>CAZNCO010000092.1:0-11033 GCA_964571345.1 uncultured Ohtaekwangia sp. | reverse complement strand
TATGCGCACTATGACGGCCAACCTGTAAACCCCAAACAATGGGCCGATGGGCTCGAACCTTTTAATCCAGTGTTATTAACAGATCGGCTAGACAAAGGAGGAAAGATAATCTCGTTTCCCAACGCGAACGAAAAAATAAATTCAGAATGGCGGTTATACGGACGAGCTGCTTCCGATGATAAGGCTGGTGTGTTCTCTATCACCAAAGCTTACGAAACACTTTTGAAAAATAACATCAAACCTTCCGTGAACATCAAATTCTTTTTTGAAGGCGAAGAAGAAGCCGGCTCGATTAATCTCAAGGAAATTTTTAAGAAATATAAAGACAAGTTGAGCACCGATCTCTGGGTGATCTGCGATGGCCCACGGCATATCTCTGGAAAGAAGCAATTATTGTTTGGTGTAAGAGGCGATGTCAATCTTGATTTAAAAGTATATGCGTCAAAGCGACCGTTACACAGTGGCAACTATGGAAACTGGGCACCCAATCCTGCCATGCGTTTAGCCCAGCTACTCGGTAGTATGAAAGACGGAAATGGAAAAGTATTAGTAGAAGGATTTTACGATGATGTAATTCCCTTCACGGAAAGTGAGAAACAGGCACTTTCAAAAATTCCGAAAGTCGAAGAGCAATTGCAGGAAGATCTCGCGCTTGGCAAGCCGGATGGTGCTGGAAAAAGTTTTATGGAACTACTTAGCCTACCCACGCTAAATATCAACGGCATGCAGAGTGGAAATGTAGGAGCCATGGCCAGCAATCAAATTCCTACAGAGGCAACAGCTGTTCTTGATTTGCGATTGGTGCTTGGCAATGACGTTGATCGACAAATAAAGAAGGTTGTAGACCATATCGTAAAGCAAGGCTATCATGTGATTGACCACGATCCAAGTGATATTGAGCGAAGACAATATCCGTTGCTTGCTAAGGTAACCAAGCGTGACGGAGGTTACAATGCACAGCGCACACCGATGGATTTGCCGATGGCGCAAAAAGTGGCTGCTGCCATGCAAAGCACAATTGACTATGAACTTATAAAAGTACCTTCATTGGGAGGAAGCCTACCGCTATTTTTATTTGAGCAGATTTTGGGTGCAAAGCCCGTAACGGTTCCCGTTGTAAATTATGACAACAACCAGCATGCAGAAAACGAAAATGTTATCCTTCATTATTTATGGGATGGAATTGAAACGATGTCCGCGATTATGCAGATGAGGTAAGTGTTCAAGAAAGATTTTGGCAATTGTATTTGAGTGGGGGTAATGTTGGGAAAGTGACTAGGCCACCATTTCGAGATTATTTAGGTCGACTTCATTCGAGAAGACAGAGTCAATGGCAGCATGATATCTTTTGATGACAATATCATCACTAAATTCTTGTTCCATTTTTCTCCTTCCATTAAGTCCCATCTTCATTCTATCGGATTCTGGAAGCATCATCATTTTGTCCATCTTCACAGCAAGATTTTCTGCGTTCTGTGCTTCGCAGAGGAGTCCATTGAAGCCGTCTTCCACCACCTGATTGCAACCGGCTACGTTTGTCGCAACGATAGGTTTTTGAAGACATGCTGCTTCCATTAATGAACGGGGTGAACCTTCGCGATAAGAGGGCAGCACTACACAGTCGGCAGCATTGATTACGTCACTTACATTTGTTGTGTTACCTAGGTATTCCACCCAACCGTCTTCAATCCATTTATCAAGTACTTTTATAGGGATGCCTCTTTTATGATCCGGATCTTTTGATCCTAATAATTGGAAGCGCGCCTTCACGCCATATTTTTTTAGGATTTTGATTGCGTCAATATATTCACCAATGCCTTTGTCGTAAATCAGCCGGGCGATCAATAAGAAAGTAAAAACTTTGTTCCGCCTGAATGGCAAAGGCCTGAATTCAGACACATTTATTCCGGAGCCAGGCAGAAGCCCACTTATTCGAGGAGACACAAGTCTTTCTGAGATGAAAAGCTGCATGTCCTCAATGTTCTGGAAAAATACCTTTCGTGGATAGCGGAATGAGATTTTATAAAGTAAGCGAGCTATGGCAGATACGAGTCCGCCTTTTAAAAAGACCGTGCCCAATCCACACACATTATTAATGACAGGAATATTTAAAAAATTGGCCGTCAGTGTTCCGTACACATTTGGTTTGATCGTAAAATGAAGGACAACATCCGGATTAACTCTTTTGTAAATTGAGGTGAATTCGAAAATTAAAGCTACGTCCTTTATTGGGTTGGCGCCACGGCTGTCCATTTTTACATTGTGATGGATACACCCTGCAGAAGTCAGATGTTTCGTGAATTCGTCAACTGGGGCAATGGTGTGAACTTCATGACCTTTTTCCAGGAGTGACTTTACCAGGCTCATCCTGAAATTATAGATGTTCCAGGACGTATTGAGCACAACCGCTACTTTCATACCAACTATTTTGAAAAGGGCTATGCAAAAAGTTGCCCGAATGCGATAGGCGTGAACAAAAGCCATTTCTTGAAAATCGGTGTCTTATTGCGAAACGATAATTCCCAAAAGGGGAGATGGTTTTAGTAAAAAAAATT
Organism: uncultured Ohtaekwangia sp.; assembly: GCA_964571345.1. GTDB lineage: Bacteria > Bacteroidota > Bacteroidia > Cytophagales > Cyclobacteriaceae > ELB16-189. The sequence continues at coordinate 8,478 of CAZNCO010000092.1, read as the reverse complement.
ATGATGCACGCTTGATGCCGCGTAGGAATAAGTCGATTCACGTATTTTTTGACTTAAATTTTCAATTTCTCAGCAATGTAGAAAGTGAAATCGTACGAAAAGTAAGAAGCACAGTCTCGCACGAGACGAGTTGAAACCGTTTGCAGATGTGATTACGATATCAACCACGCAGAATAATGATTGGCGAAGAAAGGTAATACACAAGAAAATCGCGTGTGACCTTTGTTGCACACCACGAACGTCAACACACGACATGGTGAGGATAATAAAATTCTGTTGTGAAGAGAAAGCAAAAATTCTTACGTATGAAAATCGGTACCGTATATTATCAAAGCTGCGGCTCAGCAAACCTGCACCTTTGTGCCATCAAAAAACAAAGTAAAAATCAAACCGTAAAACAATTCAACATGAACTCAAAGTTTGTTCTCGCAGTAGTAGGTATTTTAGTGACCATTGCCTCTGTGGCTAAACCAGCTTCAATCGCTGTAACGTCTTCTAGTGAGGATGTATTCAACGTGCATTACACAGCTAGCCAAAGTGGTACCGTAAAAGTTACTATTCTTAATGAGAATAACCAGTTTATGTTTTCGGAAGCTTTGGTCAATGTCGCTTCATTCGTAAGACCTTACAATTTCAGCGAACTCACGGAAGGCGTATATACAATCGTGGTAGAAGGTAATGGTGTAAAGCAGGCTGAGAAGGTGAAGTATGAAAAATCCAAAGTAGTTAGTTACGCGATGGTATCGGAAGTTGAAAATCAGAAAAACAAGTATCTATTAAACGTAACCAGCAGCGGTACTCAGAACGTAACCGTAAGAATCTATTCAAATGAAGGTTCGCTTCTTCATGAGCAAACAATGGAAGTAAAGGAAAGTGCATCGGTCATCTACGACTTGAACAAAGTAAAGACAAACAACGACACAATCACCTTCGAGATTACTACAGGTGGTGTTAGCACGCAAACGATCAACTTATAAGGTAAAATAGGGGTTTAGGTATAGCCGTCCGGGTGGTTCCGGGCGGCTTTTTTATTTTCGGTCAGCCCGTTTTTTTGAACTATCGTATCTTGAGCGTTGTTAGCAACCCAAACAAAATAAACCAACCTATGAACGCACTTGATATCAGTCTTCTTCAGTGGGACATCTACAACAAAAGAATGCTGAAAGCACTGGAGACCATTTCTGACGAAAATTTTATTAAGCCAATTGTCGCTGGAGGAAACAATCCCTCGTGGCTTTTTGGTCACCTGGTGGATACAGATGATGCTCTCCTAGAGCTTTTTGGAATTAGGAAAAGACTTTATCCTGATTTAAAAACAATCTACAATCATGAGCGCGGCTCCAATCAATCTGGCCATCTCTCTAAACAAGAATTGATGAGGAGATGGAATGAAATTTCAACGGAGCTAAACAACGCTTTCAAAAGTTGGGGCGAAGCACAATGGCTGGATCGGCACACGGCCGTTTCGGAAGAGGACTTTAAGAAAGAACCACATCGCAACAAGCTAAATGTGATGCTCAGCCGAGTGGAGCATAAAGCCTCGCACCTCGGACAAATCGCAATGCAGAAATAAATATCATTTCAGGTTCTAAGGGATCGGTGTATATTTGAGACATACACCACCCTTTGAACCAAATGAAATCTGTGAAGATTGCACTTCGTCTTGGCTCTGTAATCATGTTTCTTCATGCTGTGGGTCACACCATTGGCATAGCCACTTGGAAAAATGCAGATAGCAAAGTCCCTCACGAAGTAATCCAGTCAATGGTAGATGCCAACTTTGATTTCAACGGGGCAGGTGGAAATATGGCTCAGTTTTATGACGGCCTTGGCTATGCGTCCACCATAGCTTTGATTCTTTCTTCCGTTTTGCTGTGGTTGGTGGCTACAGAGACTGACAACCCAAGATTTTCTGTAAAAGTGTTAGTGCCGATAACCGTTTTCCTCCTTCTTCTTGCAATGGATGAAATTATCTATTTCTTCCCTTTAGCTGCCGCCTTTAGCTTTGTAGCAGCGGTGCTATCTGTTTTTGCTATCGTTAAACTAAATGCGCAAGATCCGTTGAGATAATCTTCGTTGGAGCTTAGCATATTTTACTTTATCATTGATTTCTAAACCTATTACTGCTATGAGAAACATTCTCTTGATTTTCCTTTTACTGGTTTCAGTATTTTGCCAGGCCCAGCGTACACTTATTCATTGTGGGTCGCTCATTGATGGAAAAAATAAACAACTGCTTGATAAAGTAACCGTGGTGGTGGAAGGGAATAAAATCACTTCCGTTGATAAAGGATTTACGGCTCCCGTCAAAGATGATAAGGTGATTGATTTGAGTAAAAAGACAGTGATGCCAGGGTTGATCGATATGCACGTGCACATAGAGAGCGAAACGAGCAAAGATTCACAGTTGAAGAAATACACATTAAACGAATCTGATGTTGCATTTCAATCTACTGTCTTTGCAAAGCGAACATTGATGGCGGGCTTCACCACCGTGCGCGATTGTGGCGGAAGCGGTGTGAACATTTCTCTACGCAATGCGATCAATGCAGGCACCGTGGTGGGGCCACGGATTTTCACTGCCGGGAAAAGCATTGCATCAACGGGCGGCCATGCTGACCCAACGAATGGTTCAAAAAGAGATTTGATTGGCGATCCGGGGCCGAAGGAAGGTGTGATCAATAGCCCTGAAGATGCGCGCAAGGCGGTGCGCCAACGTTATAAGGAAGGCTCTGACTTTATTAAGATCACTGCCACCGGTGGCGTGCTGAGTGTAGCAAAAGACGGAAGTGGCCCGCAGTTTACGCAAGAAGAATTAAACGCAATTATTGAAACAGCAAAAGACTATGGCATGCATGTGGCTGCACATGCTCACGGTTCAGAAGGAATGAAGCGTGCGGTGCTGGCTGGCATCACCACCATTGAACATGGAACGCTGATGACGGAAGAAGTGATGGATTTAATGAAACAGAAAGGAACATACCATGTGCCCACAATCATTGCTGGCCGTTCCGCTGCCGAGTATGCAAAAATTCCAGGTTACTATCATCCACTTGTAGTTCCTAAAGCCATTGAGATTGGTTCAAAGATTCAAGAGAATTTTGGAAAGGCTTATAAGCGTGGCGTGAAGATGGCTTTTGGAACGGATGCTGGTGTTTTTCCGCACGGTGATAATGCAAAAGAATTTGGCTACATGGTAGAAGGTGGAATGCCCGCCATTGATGCTTTGCTTTGCGCGATGCAGGTGAATGCCAATATACTGGGCGTGGGCGATAAAATTGGTTCTATCGAAAAAGGAAAAGTTGCTGACCTTGTGGCTGTAGATGAAGACCCAACAAAAAATATTGCTGTCATGACGAAAGTAACCTTCGTGATGAAGGAGGGCGTAGTATATAAGAACGAGTAATCTAACGCGCGTTAAATAATTTCAGAGGGGCCTGCATCATGTGCGGGCCTCTTTTTTATTCAAATTTCTTTGAATAGAAATTGATGACAGATGCGTTTAGGCTGAAGATTACAATGAGCATACCAATTACTATAATCACCGGCTGCATCCAGAAATAATGGGTGAGTATCACCTGTATGATGATCCACAAAATTACGAGCAGCCCCTCTAACAGTGAAGCAATCCACGCCCAGTGGGTTGTTCGATGGAGTTTAACACTCGACCATTTTGAAGGAGGCATAAACAAGCCATAGAAAACGATGAGTGAAGGTATACCGAGAAGAATTAATAAAAGTAGGCCCGGAATAAAATACGACTCGAAAGGTGTTCTTTCCAGCCACCCAGGCTGCATACCCACCCACGCGCCATCGGGTTTTAGCAAGAACAAGAGACCGCTTACTGTTGCATTCAGTCCGATGAACAGATGCAAAACACCCAGCACATAAACGATGGGCAAGGTTTTTTTCTTTGTCTTCTTACTTTGGTTTGGCATTGTATTCAATTTTAGTTAGAGAGAATTTTCCATAACATAACTCGCCTTGCGGATACGCGTATATTGCATCGGCAGAAGTTCCTAGATAATAGCCATTGATTTTTTTGTAAGACCGAATGGGAGTAGACCAGCTAAGTCTTTTCATTGTGCCATCATCTTGCACAGCAAACCTATCTTCTGAAATGAAATTGATGAGCTCGCCTTTATCATTAAAAAAAAGCCACGCACCCACGGTAATTTGATTTGTGGTAAACAGCGCATGAACTTTATTCGTACCCACAGAATCCCACGAGATCCTTTTGTCGATAAGCGTGGCAGGTGCCATGCACACCATGTCGTTGAAGAATGTTACTGTTTCTGCAATCCCCATTTCTTTGCCTGATTGATACTGTACCTGAAATAAAGAAAGTAAGCGGATGTCCATAAATGCGTCACTGTTTTTGTAAGCATGATAGCCTGCAACAGGCAAGTGCTTCATAGTTGCTTTCATGAAAAATAACCTTGTAGGATGTTCAAGGAAATTATACTGAGAAGAAGCAAAGGGCATCCACTGAGATTGTTCATTTTTTCGAATCTGGCCGGAGAACTGCACATGAAAGTTTTTCACCTTGGGTTTGCCGATTGATCCCGTTAGGCGAATATATTTTTGTACAGGTTCAGGTAACGAATGGATATCGACTTCGGTAAGAATTGAATCCGGAGTATTTACTTTCGTATTTGCGGTAAGCAGTTGTGCTACGTCTTTTTTAAATCTACTTTCAAAACTCCAGGCGCCAATTGCAGGAATGATGATCAACAGAGTAATCGTGTTTAGGGCCGTGCCCCACTTTGCATCTTGCCATGCAGCGATTATTAGAATTTGTGACAAGACAATCCCGGCTAATGCAGGTTGCCACCAAAAATCCTTTGCGAATAACACGAGCCAAGCGGAAGCTACCAGAAGAAAGGAAGCTGCCAGCCAGAATATTCCCGCGCGCTTTGAAATGCTATGATGTATTTGCGCATCGGTGCCAATGCTAAATGCTTTTGAGAAGCCAGCAAGGTGCAGCAAGCCATGTGCAAGAAGAAATAATGCCAGCGCGTAGTCCATGTTTCTGTAAACGAAACAAAGGTCTTTTCAGAGTGTACGTTCTGGTATGATTTTAATCAGGTTTTTAGAGAACCTTTGCAAGGTTTATCAGGCAATGACGGAGACCATGTTCAGGGCGACTTCTCCCAGAGAAATATCTCCGTCAATTTTCACGGCCTGGCGGATTTGCTCAGGCCGGATGCTTTTTGAAAATAGTTTCCAGGCAATGGCTGGCGTGAGGGTAACTTCGCTGGTAACGAGTCGGTTTTTCGCTGCAGACAACGTCCACTTGCCGCTTTCGCGAATGAGACTCCAGGAACCTCCAATGTCTGATAAGATATTGACCGAAATACATGTGCCATCGCTCGCCACAACATTTCGGTAGGTGTGCGGAAGCGCCATCATAAAAGTGTTGATGAAAGGATAGAAGAACTCTTTCGTCATCAGGCCGGGTTTGTTCACGGCATCTCTTATCTGTTGCTGATGCAGAAATTTTTCGGTGTACTCCCGGGCAATGTGCATCCAGTTTTTACTTTCGCTTTCCCCAGCCCAGTCTACTGCGAAGCCCGCTTTGCCAAAGGGATCGAGTGATTTATAATACCTGCAATAAAGTGGCCCTGTGATTTCGTGAAGAAGAATGAGCATAGTCGGGCTCACGCGTTTCATGGCCTTCACCCAATCGGCATTAAGGCCGTTTAAAAATTTTACGAGGTCATCGTAAGATTGAATCTCGGCCTTTTCGCCAAAGTAGCTGTCTCTTAGCATAGATAGGATGCGAATATTTCCATCCAACAGGTGAGCGGCCACATCTTTTACGTTCCACAGTTTGGCGATCGTTTGCGCATGCCAATCTTCAGGTGAGAGTGAATTGAACAGATCCATCAGTTTCCGGTCAAGCACTGGAAGTAAGTCAACGAGATCGATCGGTGGATGATCGTTTTTCATCTATCTTTTATTTTGATAATAGTCCCAAACCACCTTGGAAAGATCGGCAATGATTCGCTCATTTGTTTCGTTCACTTCTGCTGAGTTTGAAACAAATACTGCTAGTGCAAGATGTTGACCATTGGGCAACGTGATAATTCCAATATCGTTAGTGGCGGCAGTGATTCCATTTCGCGTGCCAGAGAATCCGGTCTTGTGGGCAACGATGGTCTGCGTTGGCAATTGACCTTTAATACGCATCGGGCCTGTGGTGGTTGCGACCATCGTCTTCCATAAAAAATCAGAACTTGTCTTTGATAAGATATTTTCAGAATAGAATTTTTTTAAGAGTCTCACGGTGGCGAAAGGTGTTGTCCAGTTGGAGAACTGTACGTTCCAATCACCTTGCATTACTTCTTCGTTTGCTACAATAGAAATTTCAGAGATACCCAATTGATGGATATAGTCATTAACGATTGCGGTGCCGCCTAATAACCGAAAAAGAACATCGCATCCGGTGTTGTCGCTTTGCGAAACAGTGTAGCCTATAATTTCGCTCAGTGAAAGTTGCACATTGCCGGCCGGGTATTTTTCTCTCAGTGGGCTATAGAGTTCATGGGCTACATCTTTAGGCGTGATCAGAATTTTTTGATCCAGTGTAAGCTTGCCTTTATCTACCTGATCGAGCACTGCGAGTGCAAGATGAAACTTGAAAACACTTTGCATAGGGTAATGTATTGCATTATGTATGGTGAGTGTATCTCCCGTTTCAAGATTGAGTGCGGCAAACCCTACGGTAGCGTTTTTGGTTTTAAGATAGCGTGTGAGGGTGGGGCGGAGGGTGTTGAGTTGAGCATTGCAAGTCAACGTCAAGAATAGAATTATTACGATGAGTATGTTTTTCATTTTGAATGATTTCACAAGATCAAAGTAATATGAAATCTTTTATCCCGGCAACTGAATACTTTCTTTGGAGATCAAAGTATTTATCAATCGCGCCAAATTGAATTCTTCAATCTGAATTCTTTAATCTAAAATGATATTATCGCTTTCTCAACTTTCGCTCCCACGCATTCGCCTCCCTGGTGCGATTGAGTTTTCCGCTTTTTAATAACTCTGCCAGCTTAGGATTCATAGCTCCTTTGGAGGTAAAATGAAAATAGCCGCATTCATCACATTTGTACACTGCCACGGGGCCGGTATGTGCATAATGGTGGTGGCCGTGCGCATCGATGAGGGCATCTTCCGCCAGGGCCTCGGTGAGATAAACTTTTTTACCGGATCGACACTTTATCATTAACTTGCGCGCAAAATCAAATTTACACTTTACTTTATGAAGACTGCAGAAATCCACACCAAAAAAGGCGTAATGAAAATTTCTTTTTTCGAGAAAGACGCGCCTAATACCGTGAAGAATTTTATCTCCCTTGCCGAAAAGGGCTTTTATAATGGCCTTACCTTTCATCGCGTGATTCCAAATTTCGTAATCCAAGGCGGATGTCCGGATGGAACCGGAGCCGGTGGACCAGGATATAAAATTGATTGCGAACTGACAGGTGGTAATCAATACCATGATCGTGGCGTGTTGAGCATGGCGCATGCCGGCCGCAATACTGGTGGTTCTCAGTTTTTCATTTGCCACAGCCGCACCAACACTGCTCACCTTGACCGTAACCACACTTGCTTTGGGAAAGTGTACGAAGGTTTAGATGTAATCGATCAAATCCGCCAGGGTGATGTGATGGAGAAAGTGGTGATCATAGATTCAGAAAAATAATAGTTACGCTGAACTTGTTGCATTTTGAAAAAGAATGTGACAGGTTCAGCTCACAAAATCAATCCTTTGTATATGGAAAACTTCAATAAAAATTGGCTGGCAATTCTTCTCATCGCATTTGTATTCTTTATGCTTGGTTTCCTGACGGCACGCGTTACAGGTAAAGGAAGTGATGAAAGAAAAATCATGACAGAGAAAATTATCAAAGGCGAGGGTAAAGAAATGATTATTGACTCTGATGGCGATGAAGTTACTGTGAAGATTGATACCCTGAAGAACGATGGAAAAAATATTGAAGTGAAGGTAGAGAAGAAACTGAAAAAGTAGGATGAGAAAAATTATTATTCTGATTTTGGCTTTGGGCACTTTTGGTTCTTGCTCGAAAAAAGAAAAAGAAACCTTAAGCGATGATGAAATTCCATTTGAGTTTGTAAAAGCATTTCCTCATGATGTAACAGCCTTCACACAAGGCTTGGTGATTGAGAATGGTAAGCTATTTGAAAGCACCGGGCAATATGGAACTTCCTGGATTGCGGAAGTTGATATCGCCACAGGCAAGCAAGACAAAAAAGTGCTTCTGGATAAAAAGTATTTTGGTGAAGGAATAACATTTCTCAATAACAAAGTATATCAACTCACCTGGCAAAATCATGAGGGTTTTGTGTACGATGCCCGCAGCTTTGAAAAACTGAACACTTTTACCTACTCACACGAGGGCTGGGGCATTACCCATGACGGAAAGAATCTGATTGTAAGCGATGGTACAGATG
>CAZNCO010000091.1:0-11057 GCA_964571345.1 uncultured Ohtaekwangia sp. | reverse complement strand
TGATGTCAGGCATAATTGCCGATAGCTTCAAAGCTGCAAGCTACAAGCGTTTTGTATGAAAAAAATGATGTTGGAGAAATTCAAAACTAGGTTCCAGAGAAGGCAGTACTGTGCTCACTTCTTGAATTTTGCGTACAGGTAGAAAGGCACGATCAAAAAAGCCAGATAAAGGGCAGGCTTCCCCCACTGCAAATAAGCGATCAGAAAAAGCACAACAAAAAGCAGCGAGGCCGTGCGCATGAGGGCCGCATTGGGCGGGTTGTTTGGATTGGTTTTTGACCGCCTGCGCGCAGCTTGAAAAGCACCGGCTATGCGCGTGCGATGAACCTGCTGATCTCCTTCACTGGTTATCCCCTTTTCTAACTCAAGCTCCCTGCGAATGCGTTCTTCGCGCTCCTTCATTTCCTCCTTCTGGGGATCATAAAAACGCGGCTTATAATTAAAACGCTGATATTGAGGAGTCTTGGTGAAAAGCGATGGGAATTTCATAGCGCTACAAGTTACAAAGTAGTGATGACGTGATCAAATCACTTTATGGAATGCAGATATGGAAATTAAGACACAAGCCTAAAAAGAATAGTTGCTAGTATGTGCTCACGCAATTCCTTTTCACCAGAATATCAGCTTGTACAGGGTTTGAAAAATTTCAACCGTTTCGCGTGACGCCTTTCAGAACTACTTTAGACCCGTACAAAAGATTAAGCATATTGCAATGCTTTCTTTTCACCTGCCACAGCAGTAAGATTAAACTGGGGAGCGAGTACCACACTCACATCATCCCAATTGTACCATTCCTTTAGCTTCTCCAGCTTCACAGAACCAGTCATATATTGATGGCCGTTGCCTTGATAACCACCTTTAAAAACTTCAAAGTCTTTGCTAGTGATGAGTGAGCCTTGCGGGAAGCTGATGACCACATCCACGGTAGCTTCATTTGAGAATGGCCAGGCATCGCCTTGCGCAAATTTTTTGTACTCATAACGGTAATCAAATGTGAGAGCGGAGATATCAGAAAGTACAGCTGAACCAGTCGGGTAGCTGCCTGCACCTTTCCCGATGAACACTTGCTTCTCCGCGAATGCGCCTTCCACCAGCACCGCATTGTATTCATTGCGCACAGAGGCCAACATATGATCGGCAGGAATATATTGCGGAGCTACCCAACCGAAAATTTTTCCATCAAATTTATAAGCACGAGCAACTAACTTTATACTTAGATTATTCTCTCGCGCGTATTTCAAATCCATAGCCGAGATTTTATCGATACCTACGTTGATGATTTCCTCAGGCTTCAGGAAAAGCCCAAATGTGTGTGCAATGGCGATTGTCAATTTGAATTTCGGATCGAATGCCTTCACATCCAATGAAGGATCGCTTTCCGCGAAACCAAGATCCTGCGCGCCCTTCAACGCTTCGAGGTAACTTTTCTTCTCCTCAAAAACTTTTGTAAGAATAAAGTTGGTGCTACCGTTGAAGATTCCTTCTATGCTGGTGATCATGTCATTGTCATAATACTCCTCTAGGTTGCGAAGAATGGGAATACTTCCACACACGGCTCCTTCATAAAGAATCGAACGATCGTATTGTTGTTGCAGATCGTAAATTTCTTGAAGATGCTCAGCAATCATTTTCTTGTTGGCCGTCACCACATGCTTGCCGTTTTGAATTGCAGTCTTCACGATTTCGAAGGCTGCTTTTGCATCGTCAATCAACTCAACGACTACATCAATTTCAGGATCGTTGAGAATTTCATTTTTATCATAAGTAAAAAAATGGCTATCAATAATGCGAGCCTTGTCGCGGTTCTTTACGCATATCTTTTTGATCTCGGCTTTCACTCCATGCGTTTCGTGAAGCACGTGATAGAGCCCTTGGCCTACACAGCCGAAACCAAACAATCCCAACTTCAAATGCTTATGTTTAGTATGAGTATTTTTTAAATCTTGTGACATGTTGTTAAAATTAAATTCTATTTATTTATTGAAATTTCCGACACAGTAGATTTTCCCGCGGCTACATTTTCATTGACCAAAAATCGTCTTACGATTTTCTTAAATTGATCAAATTCAACCAGGAAGCCATCATGACCATACGCGGATTGAATGATCTCCAACCGAGCATTCACAATATGCTCGGCCAGAAAGCGCTGCTCTGATACTGGAAAAAGAAAATCAGTTTCGATTCCTACAACTAATGTTTTTGCTTTAATTGTATTCAGTGCATCAATTACACTCTTCCTCCCACGTCCCACATTGTGGCTATCCATTGCTTTCGAGAACCGCCAATAGGTGAAGGCATTAAAACGGTTGGCCAGCTTCTGGCCCTGGTATCGCTGGTAAGAGGATGCGCGGAAGTTATCAATCTTCTCGTTGTTGGCTTCCGATTGGGTTTCTTCAAATCCATCGTATGCTCTGTAGGAGATCATCCCAATGGCACGTGCAGCTTTCAGTCCCTCAGTTCCGGCTCGCAAATCATTTTCCTTCCATGTTGGGTCTGCTTCAATAGCCATGCGTTGCGCTTCGTTGAAGGCAATTCCCCAAGGGGAGTGTTTCGCGTTGGTTGCTATTAATATCAGTTTTTCGCAAATGCCCGGTTGTTGAATAGCCCATTCCATGGCTTGTTGCCCTCCCAAAGAACCTCCAACTACCGTATGAATCTTACTGATACCTAAATGCTGACGAAGCAAATCAAACGATGCAACAATATCACGATTGGTCACCAGCGGAAAATCATGATAGTAATTCGAGCTTGTGGCGGGATTAATTGACAAGGGTCCCGTTGAGCCATAACATCCCGAAATTGCATTTGCACAAATGATGAAATAGTCTTTCGTAGTGAAAGGACCATCATCAGCAAAAAACTCCTTCCACCAATCTGTAAAATCTGAACTACCGGTGAGCGCGTGAAACACCCACACCACATTGCTACGATCCCGGTTCAACTGACCAGCCGTGGTGTATTTCAATTGAAAGCCGGGAAGTTTTCCTCCGGCTTCCAACGAAAATTCTTCATTGTAATGAAATATATGATCTTGTTTAAGCATCTAGCGTTAAAACTATTTAACCAACTGCTTTTGAAAGACTACTTCAAAAGCTTGCGCAAAGTCAGCCTTGATATCATCTATATGCTCTACTCCCACTGACACACGTAACAAGGTGGGTAACACTCCGGCCGAGATTTGCTCTTCGTCCGACAATTGTTGATGTGTTGTTGCCGATGGCTGAATGATCAATGTTTTGGCATCACCCACATTCGCCAAGTGGCTTACCAATTTCAAATTATCGATTACAGCTGCTGCATTTTCCTTCGAGCCTTTCACGGTGAATGACAGCACAGCACCAAACCCATTCTTCAAATATTTCTTAGCTAACTTATGGTAAGTACTTGACGCAAGACCAGGGTAATTGACCGCCTCAACGTTTGGATGTTGCTCCAGCCATTGCGCGAGTGTTAATGCATTGTCAACCGCGCGCTGCACCCGCAGCGATAATGTCTCCAAGCCTTGCAGCAAAAGGAATGAATTAAATGGACTAATCGCTGGACCAAAGTCACGAAGACCTTCCACGCGTGCACGGATAATGAACGCGATGTTAGGCAAACCTAATGGATTCCCCCCTCCAAATACATCCCAGAATTTTAATCCATGATACCCCTCACTTGGCTCAGTAAACTGTATGAATTTGCCATTGCCCCAGTTATAATTTCCACCATCCACAATCACACCACCAATTGATGTCCCGTGACCTCCAATCCATTTGGTCGCAGACTCTACTACAACATTTGCCCCGTGTTCAATAGGGCGAAATAAAAACCCTGCCGCTCCAAACGTATTATCAACAATCAAAGGCAGATCATATTTTCGTGCCAAAGCCGCGATTGCGTCAAAATCAGGAATATTGAAACCAGGATTGCCAATCGTTTCCAGGTATAATGCCTTGGTGTTTTTATCGATATGTTTTTCAAATGCTTCAACAGAATCGCCTTCGGCAAACCGCACATCGATCCCCAATCTCTTAAACGCAACTTTAAATTGATTGTAAGTACCTCCGTACAAAAAAGAAGTAGAAACAAAATTGTCACCAGCCTGAAGAATGTTATTGAGTGCGATGAACTGCGCAGCCTGTCCTGATCCGACAGCAAGTGCAGCTACTCCTCCTTCCAAGGCCGCTACACGCTTTTCAAAAACATCAGTAGTTGGATTCATGATGCGCGTATAGATATTTCCAAATTCTTTCAGCGCAAAAAGATTCGCACCGTGCTCAGCATTTTTAAAAACGTAGCTGGTTGTTTGATATATCGGCACAGCACGTGAACCTGTTGTAGGGTCTGCTTCCTGGCCTGCATGGAGTTGAAGAGTTTCAAAACGAAGAGTTGACATAACTTTAATATTTTTAGATTTTAGAATTTTGATTTAAGATTTTGTAAGAAGAGGCTAAGCCGTAATCGTACCCGTCACTCGGCAGACCGTGCGCTTAGTTTGTTGCTGTACTGGTCAACGTCAGTATCAACAACAGCAGCGCATGCAGCAAAATATGCATGCATGTATAAATCTTAATTCTCTAAAACTTCTGTGAACGGTGAGGTTCGGGTGGTTCAATGTTTTCATTGCTTTTCCGGTTTATATTTCAGGAGTTAGCACCTTTCCTCTCGGGGGTTGCTAGCGCTTCATTGAGCCTGTCTCTCCGCGCTTCTTTATAAATCGGTTGAGCTTTTGCTTCACCGACTATGATGATGCAAACGTATAGCTCTTTGGTAGAGTTTGCAAGTGTTCGAAATAAAAAATGTTTAAAAAAATCCACTTACAATCGTTCGCTAAACCAAAACTATTATCCGGGAAGCGTAACCGTAAATACCGAGCCCTTATTTAATCTACTTGACAACTCAATGTTGCCATTCAATCTTTCTACTGCTCTCTTGAGAATATACAAGCCAAGCCCCGATCCCTTGGCGCCCAGGTTGGCCCGATAAAACATATCAAATATTTTCGCCTGATGTATTGGATCAATTCCGTGGCCATTATCTTCCACCGTTATTTTGACGTCCTTATTATTCTGCGTGACAGATACTTTGACATAAGGTTGGTCAGGTGTTGAATACTTAATTGCATTCTCAATCAGGTTTTGAAGAATCGTATTGATAATTGCCCACTCAGAATAATATTCAATACTATCCTGAATCTCTATCATAAACTTTATCCTTTTAAAATTCTCCAAATAGCCGTAGGAAGAAATACAGTCGTTCAAAAGCGAATAAAATTCAATCTTCTCCTTTTTAGCTTCAAGATGCTTCATCTGAGTAAGATTGATGAGCCCCATTACAATATTGTGTATCCGGTTTACCTGCGAACGATACATCTCAAAATAAGGCAACGCCACCGGATCTGTCACATCAATTTTTACCAAACCATACAAACCCTGCAACGAGGAAATGGGCCCTTTAAGATCATGAGAGACTCTATAGAAAAATGAATCAAGTTCATCATTTTTGGCTTCAATGATCTCGCGTCTCTCCCGCTGAACCTTGGCCTCCATTTGAAGAGTTTCGATTTGCAGTTTCTCTTCATAACTTCTGATCACATGAAGTGTCTCTGAGCTGATCACTCTTTCTTTTAACTGTAGATAACTTTCAAGGTAATTAAACGCTTTGGCAACATCTGCATTCTCCTTCTCCAATAAGTAAAGTTGATAATAAGCTTTGATAGTGATGATTGAAATTCTGAATCGAATGGATAGTCGAAGTGCTTTTTGCAAATAGTCATACGACCTTACAAAATCTTTAGTGATAAAATAGAGTTGGCCCAGTTTATTATAGGCCATGCAAAGTCCCAACTGATCGCCAGACTGCTCATGAAGGGCAAGGCTTTCGAGCAAATCGACCTCGGCTTCTTTAAGTTTGTTTAAAACTATGTAAACTTTAGATCGCCCATAAATCGCGAACGATAAACCTCGCATGTCTCCAGTTTGTTTCTTAATCGCAATTGATCGCTCAATTAAATCCATGGCTTCCTGAACACGTCCTTGTTTTAAATACAAGCCCGAAAGGGGATTAAAGGCGTTTGATTCAGAATTAAGATCATTGATTTTTCTGCTCGCTTCTACACATCTTTGATAGGCAGACTCTGCACTAGCATAATCCTGAAAATACTCATACACAGTGCCTGTAGATTTTAATACTCGCGCCTGATTGTGATAATCTCCTAACTCTTCAAAAATCTTTAAACTTTGAAGCATGAAGATCAAGCCTTTCGAAAAATTATCGGTGCGATAGTAGGTACTTCCTATGTTATACTTCGACAATCCAATTCCGCGCAGATCTTTTTGCTCTTCATAGTATTCAAGTGCCTCGTGGGCATACGTCAAAGACTTTTCAAAATCACACTGAATAAAATAAAAAAGAGAAAGATGATTTTTGATTCTCGCTTCAGCCTCGTCATATTGAATTCCTTTAGCTTTTTGAAGTGCATGTTCAGCTAGTTGGATACTCAAACTCAGGTTACTTACTCGACTCTGATAAGCAGCCTGAACTATTTCGTCAACTTCCTGACGAAGATCTTCCAAGGTGTGAGCCGTTGATAACTTAGACATTGCATAATAAAGATATGCAATGCAAGCGACTGAAAGAAGGACTTCTACAAATACCTCAAAAAGACGAACTAATGACTTGCCCAGACCGATTGCTCATGATATGCAACACTTTGTCAGATGGATTAAATGACCCATTCGCACCCATCTCCATTGTCTGTGCGTGACCAAGCAAATGGATTGACATATCACCCACTTTTACAAGCTTCTGCAAATAAAAAGAAGATGGCGATGTAAAAGGCTTTGACAGCAGCACAACTCCACGCTCAGATAGCCTTATCAAATAAGGACTGCATTCACCTGCGGTCATTTTAGTTCTTACT
This sequence comes from uncultured Ohtaekwangia sp., assembly GCA_964571345.1. GTDB lineage: Bacteria > Bacteroidota > Bacteroidia > Cytophagales > Cyclobacteriaceae > ELB16-189. The sequence continues at coordinate 4,153 of CAZNCO010000091.1, read as the reverse complement.
TCTTTATTGTTCTGATCATTTAAAATAAAGTAGTTGCCTGCCAGCATGTATCCATCTGATAGACTGATGACATCAGTTAAAGTCCCGGTCAATGAAATATTTTCATTTTTCCAGATAATTTCGCCTAATACATTTATACCGATTGCCTGAATCGGCTCGGCTACATTAAAATTCTGCTTTTCATCACTACCCTTCAGAAAAACAGAAAAAGAATTACTCTTCTCATTGAAAAGGATAAAGCGGGGAAACGTTTTTTCAGTAAGCTTCTTTTTTGATTTCACTTCACCTTTATCGTTGAAGTAATAAAAAGAATTCACCACATCTCCTCTTGACACATGTACAGATCTCAGTACCAAAGCACATCCCTCCTGCGTTGGAACAGCAGTTGTAAAATAGGTATTGGCATCATCCTTTACAGCACTGTCGATGGGTATATTTACTTCCTTAAACCACGAAAGCCGCCCATCTGCTCCCACCCGGCCAAGAAATGTATTGATAATATTCTTTTTCTTATCTGGCTTGTAGATTCCGGCAACATAAGCGCTTCCGTCTTGATTCTTACGATTAAAACGAGTGATTAAAAGTCCTTGGTCTAAAGCCTCAACTGTTGCCGTCTGTAAGCCTAGCGGAATCGGATAACGTCCTCCTTTTAGAACTCCATCTTTCGTTGTGTAGGGCTCAGCCGAAAAATTTACACTAGTAACATTTTTCAAAAGCTCCTGGCGATGTTCATCAAATTTTCTGGTAATCTCCTGTTTTTGTTCTCCTGCGTACTTCTCAAGACCAGGAAGGGCTCCGTAGAATTTAGAAACAAATTGCTTGTGCTTGCTGATTTTGTAAGGCGTTACAACACTCTTAAAGTCGCTAACAAGAGAATCAGCCTTACGGTTTGTGTATATCAATCGGGTCAGAGTTTCCGCATTATGAGCAGACGGCATCGTGTCGTAAACAACGCTTTTTAATTGAATATCAGCTTCCTGTTTAAAAGCTTTGTAATCCAACAAAGCCAAAACCACTGATTGACGATCAAGATTATTGATATTAAATGCCAATTGCTTTTCAACTTTAACAGGAGAAGGAAGCTTGGAAGAAGGAGCAGCTGAAATTGCTGTAATGGTTTCATCCAATTTCTCGTTCGCGCTATTAATCTTCTTTCGTAGCTCAGCAACTTCACCACTAATTTTTTTTCTCACTTCATCAACCCAGGAAGAATAGTCCCAGAGATTAATATTATCCGATAGGAAGTTAATCGTAGTCATCAATCCATCCAAACGATAGGTAACGATTGGCTTAATCTTATAGGTTTGCTTATGAAATGCAATCGGGTATTCCTTAATGAAACCAATGTATTTCTTTAGATAAAAAACACTAGAGTCATAATTGCTTTTAATCTTTAACAAACGCGCATCCAATATATCATCGTGCATTAAGTACAAGTCTTCGATTGATGTAAATTCAGAAACAACTTTTGCAAAATCGTGTACGGCCAAATCATAAAAATTCACACTTTTTGTAAAAGCAGAATAGATGATCGGAATCTTTTGAATAAAAATCTGTGCCGAATCATATCCTCCTTTAATTTTTGCTTTAATGACGGGGAATTGAACGGCAGGCTTACCCTTTGCGTCATACATTTTAAACATGGGTGCATAAAATTCATCGTTGCGGCTTACCTCTTTATCATCAACCAATATTCCTGATTTCAAATAACGCAGCTTTGCCTGCTCAGCATTTGCCAAAACATATTCATAGTTAGTTAGCGGATCAGACTTCTTGTAACATGATTCATAGATAAGGGCCATACGAAAGTTGGCATTGGGATGATCAGGATCAGCACTCAGATATTCTCTCAATTCACTTCTTTGTTGTTCCTGCGAATAGCCCGGCAACAATAAAACCAAGTCCTTAAACTTCACTCGTTGCGCATTTCCAAAAAGCGGTAAAAAAAGAAGTATGGCAAATATTCTCTTCATTGTAATCAGATACTTAAAATTTTCAATTCTACTCTTCTATTTTTTGCTCGGTTCTCTTCTGAATCGTTTTTAAATTTGAATTGTGTCTCGCCATATCCCTTGGCTGTGAATCGATCCATCGTAATTTGATTTTGAATCAAATAATCCATTACACTCTTCGCCCTTTTATTAGACAACGCCATGTTATAGGCATCCGACCCCATATCGTCTGTGTGCGCGGCTATCTCAACTTTAAGTGTTGCATTTTCCTTCATCAACTGTATCACGCGGTTAAGTTCCGTGAAAGATACATCAGATAGCTTATCAGAATTTGATTCAAAGTTGATATCCTTCAAAGCGAGCTGCGCATTTAATTCCAGCTTCATCAGTTTTATATCCACCGCGTTTGCCTTTCCGCTTGTTAGATCAATTGAAGTGGAGTTGAATGCATATCCTTGATCAGACGTCACCTCCACCTCATACCGGTCCCCAGAACGTAACGATACCATTTGATTTCCATCTACTTCTATTACCTCGTCTCGGTTTTTGTTACGGAGCAGAACTTTGGATTTTACCTTCGAATTATTAACAAGATCAGCCACATTTACAGCCACATCAACTTTCTCGGGAACCAATTCTACATTTTTCTCGAAATCCCTGTAAAGCACTAGCCCGGTTAAATTAAATTCAAAAATATACTTCTTGAAATTCGCTGAACTGACGATTATCTCATATTCCTTTTGAATTGGTAATTCAAAAGATATTCGTCCTGTGCGAGGATTATTTCTTTTGTCTTCAAGAAATGCACTTTGCCCTTTTTCTTTAATCTGTATATCAGCTGATAACGGTTCAAATAATTCTCTATCATTCACATTTATTGTCAAGTGCACCGTTTTAAACAGCTCAGTGTTTACAATTATTTCTTCGTAGCTCTTTTTCGAACGCAAGTCCAGCGGATATGTAAAACTAGAGTATCCCTCCTTTTTATATTCCAGATTAAAATTTCTTCCAATTGGCAATACTATTGTGTAACGACCGTCATCTGCATTGCTGCTGGCCTTCATTATCACTTCTGAAGTAAAAGCATCCGTTACAATCACCTCAGCCTCGATGCCTCGTTTAGAATCGACATCGAGAATACTTCCCTGCACGATATTGTTTTTGAACTGACGTAACGAGGGGGGGATGACGACAGAATAAATATCAGCATTGTTATACGTATAGTACATTAAATCTCCTTCTGCGGAAATAGAAGGTAGCTGATCATCTTTATCCGTATTTACATAAGCTAAGTTTTGTGGAAATGTCCATTCACCCAACGCATTTAGCTTTGATTGATACATATCGTAAACACCCTTTCCTCCGGGTCTGTTAGAAGAGAAAATCAGTGTCTTTCCATCGGCCATAATACGAGGAGCTTTCTCACAGTCCTGATTAACTGGCCACGGAAGTTTCTCAGGCTTTCCCCAATTTCCGTCTTTATCCTTTTGAGATTTAAAAATGGAAAGACAGAAGCCGGGATCTTTTTTAATTTCTTTTGAACGAGGTCCTTCTGCGTTCCGTCTAACAAAATACAATGTAGATCCATCTGCACTGATGGATGGAAAACCCTCGTATTCGGGCGAATTAATTACGGCTCCAAGGGGCTTTGGCAAACTCCATCCGTCTTTCTGCCGATCGGAAACGAAAATATCCGTGTTGGCTGTTTTGGCAATAGACTGAAAAAAGTATAATTGATTTCCATCAAACGTCAAACTTGGCCCACCGATTAAAGCTGCCGAATCTGAAGAGTCATTTATCTTAGAAATTGATTCAGCCTTTTGCCATTTTCCATCTTTGAATTTACTTTCATAAAGATTGTATGCATTCTTATTCTGAGCCTCAAAAATCATTGTGCGCCCATCGGCCTGCACCGTGGGTACATATTCAACCAAAGACGGATCGCTGATGGCGGGCTTTTTTGTATTGTTATAATAAGCCATTGAATCAAATGGCACGGCAGCGGCAGTTTCAGTTTTGACTTGAGCGTTACCCAGAAACGCGGTGAGTAAAAAAGCAGTTAGGCTAAAATAAAGTTTCCATTCCATAAACACACTTCTAAAAATAAATTCAAAAACAAACATTTACACAAGCACATTACATATTAATTACCAATCAACACAAAAGCGCCCCAATAATAAGGAAATTTGTATTTCTCTTTA
>CAZNCO010000090.1:0-11084 GCA_964571345.1 uncultured Ohtaekwangia sp. | reverse complement strand
TGACACATTCATGGCCTTACCGTGCCTCCAAAGATTTGCTGATGAAACGTTTGCCGAAGCTTCTGGATGGCGAAGGTGCCTTTGTGTTACCCGGTGAAGAAGTGTCTGATGCTGCCGTTAGGATTGCATTGAATCTTGATCAAAGTGTATTGGCTATCCAAGGTCCGCCTGGAGCTGGAAAGACTTATACAGGCGCTAAAATGATATTAGCGCTGGCAAAAGACGGCAAGAAGATTGGAATTACAGCGGTGAGCCATAAAGTTATCCGCAATCTGGCTGAAGAGACTATTGCTATTGGCAAGAGAATCAATCAGAAAATTTCTTTTGTTCACAAGGTGAGTTCCTTTAGTGACAAACTTCCGGATGAAATCACTGAAGTAGATAAAGGTGAGCAGGCACGCGATGCGCTGAGTGCCGGAAAAGTAGTGTGTGGAACCGCGTGGCTATGGGCAGAAGATGCTTCAAGCGAAAAACTAGATTATTTGTTTGTTGATGAAGCTGGGCAGATGTCACTGTCGCAAGTATTGGCAGCCTCGCGCGCTGCAAAGAATATCATTTTACTAGGTGACCCGCAGCAATTGGAGCAACCACAAAAAGGCGCTCACCCGGAAGGCAGCGATGTGGCCGCTCTTACTTATTTGTTGAATGGCCATGCTACTATGCCCGAGGGAAAAGGTTTGTTTCTCGATAAAACCAGAAGACTGCATCCAAAGATTTGTGAGTTCACTTCAAAGTTGTTTTACGAAGGACGATTGAAGTCCTTTGCCGGAACAGAAAGGCAAGTGATCAGTGGCAACACTCCGTTTGATGGAGCAGGGCTTTTTAATGTGCCGGTGGAACACAAGGGCAATCAGTTCCGCTCAATAGAAGAAGTGAATGCGGTAGCCAAAATTGTTACTCAACTTCTTGCTGCTGGTAAGTGGACGAACAAAGAAGGAGTAACGGCTGCACTCACTAAGGATGATATTTTAATTGTGGCGCCTTATAACGCACAGGCTTCCGCACTCACAGAAAAATTACCAGGCATGCGCATTGGTACGGTGGATAAATTTCAAGGCCAGGAAGCACCAGTGGTTATTTATAGTATGGCAGCATCAACGGTGGAAGAAGCGCCACGGGGTATTTCTTTTCTGTTTAATCCAAACAGATTAAATGTGGCAACAAGCCGAGCAAAGAGTGTTTGTATTTTAGTGGCTTCGCCAAAACTGTTTGATGCCGATTGCAGATCGATTGAGCAGATGAAGTGGGCCACTTGCCTCTGTTATTTTAAGGAGTTGGCAAAAATAGTATTAATTAACGTTGGGTAATTTATACTTAAGAAAATCATATACACAGATAAGCTTCCGATAATGCGTTCCGTACTTTGATTCAATTAACTTATCAAGATTTGACTTAAGAAAGCCCCCAAGATCATCCAGATTAATTTTGCTAACAAGAAGAAGAGGAGTGTACATTAGCACGTGTAAAAACTCACAATCTTCTTTGAGTTCCTTAAATGATTTATATTTTTGATTGATCTCAGCCTGCTTTTTCTTATAGGACTCTGCTGGGGCAAATGTTTCTATACTAATTGAGTTTACTTTTTTGATGAAGTACGGTGTAAACTCTTTAACATCAATATCTTCAGGCAACCTTCCTTCAGAATTAAGATAACCAGCTCCTTTTAGATACTTGAAGTACGGAGCATATTTAGCATTTAAGTTTGGCAATAACATTCTTGATATTTTGTCTGGGTTCCATTTTTGATCTACAATGACATCACGTAAAACATCTCTTATCTCTATTCCTTTTATCCCCACTTCAGAGAATTTCTCCCTTAATCCGACACCATAAACGAATTCCACATTATGAATATTTTCAATCATGTCTAAGTCCTCAGAAACATAGACTTTTGATTTTGGATCAGCTGTCTTGACAAAGTCGTGAATCATTCCTTTCATTTGTCTCAACACCTTTACTGGAAGCTTTCTCTTGGCATTAGCCAAAACGGTAAATAACTCAGCATAGTCTGCAAGCTTTACTAGTTTGATTGGGATGACCGTATCACTTATTAATAGAGTACTATCGGTAATGGTTGGAGTAGTTTGCTGCGAGTCCCATTGACAAAAAATAAGTCTGTCTTTCAACTTCTCGATCTTCTCCTTTGTTAAACATTTAAGAATCGATTTTAAGATGACTTGTACATTGGTATCGTCTAAACTATAACCCATAAAGATCACCGGATGCTCCATGAAAATTGTCAACAGTTTGGCTGCCAAATAAGGATTCCTTTCATGAAAATTATCGTAGTCCTCCGAAGTTACAACCAATGACTCGGGCTTAGTTACGCAACCATGTATTTTATAAATTTCACCAACAGAGTAAATCTCTGAATAGATTAACTCTTCCTGACCAATAAATCGAGTGAATTCTGGAAATGAAGATTCCATAAGCGTGTCCCAATTAGTGGTAAGAATTCCATCGACACTAATTTTTTTCAATAGCTTTAGTTCGGCTTCAAGATTTGCGGCTATATCCATACCGCGACCTATTAGATGTTTGCAGATTTCAAATTTTAGTGGAGAGTAAGTACTCTTCGCGTGCGTGGCGTATTCTGCTCTACTCGCGGCAAAAGCTTCTGATGTCCACCAAACCTCATTAAAATCTTTGCCCATCAGAGTAGCTACCTTAGGAAGGTCCGAGCCTGCATTAGATACATAATATTCAAAAGGCTTATTCAGACTAAGCTCCTTGCTCATTCGTACCAACAATGCTCCCCATGTTTCAAGGTTAATATATCTTCTAGACATGCCAGAGCCAACAAACAGAAATGGAGACGTTGAAAATTGAGAAATATGTTTGCTAAAATCTTCTTGAAACATGTGACGTAGTTTATGTGTATTTGCGGATTCGGGATTTTAGATATTGTCTTCAACTATCTTTATCTCTTCTTTGGTGAGACCGTAAAGCTGATAAACGAGTTGATCGATGTCTGCTTCTAGGACTTTAACGTCTGCATTTACATTTGCTTTTTTTTGTTCTAATATACTATCTACTAAATCAATTATCGGCTTAGCTTCCTTCTCTGACACTTTTGGAATCGGAATTTGACCAAAATATTTCCAGATTAATTGATAACCATTTTGAATTGCCGTGCAGTACTTAGAAATAAGCCACCAGCCCATTTTTGAATTTAAGATTGCTAGTAAGACTTTATCTGAAGATGGGATGATCCACATGGAGTCATTACAGAAGAAACCCTTTTCGTCAAGAATGAAACACGGCTTAACTTGAAATTTTTGATACATGATCTTTGGTTTTTCAAATTCCCGATAGTAAGCTGTTGCGTCCTGAGTTTCGAACCAATTATTATTTGTCTTTTTTCTACTGCCCACCTTTCCGGTTTGCTCTAACTTCTTTTTACCGAAGGATAATAAATAATTCTTAAGCTCCGGAAATTCATTTATATTCAATTTGAGTGCTGGGAAAGTACCAATGAGCCAATAGTTATCTTGCTCTGCATACCACCTTTTGATTGAGCGGCCCCTTAAAACAGGCTTAAATACACTAGCCTCTTTATTATTTTTAGAGATTATTTCGTCTCTTTTTTTTGTATCAATTAAGAATGCTTCCGTAAGACCTGTCAGCACACCGCGATACGAATTTCCTCCTACATATGAAGATAGAGTCGAACATTTTGATTTTAATTTATCTAGTAATTTTTGATCCAAACCTGAAGAAACCACCCAAGTATCATCACTCAATTCGGATGTGGGCATTTTATTTGTGACCGACTTCACATAGTTGGTAAAACCATTTTCAAATTGGAGACTTTTTACAGATGCTGAATAGAAGGCATCTTGAGGCCTTTGCTTTCTCGCACTTAGTATGCAAGGATAAGTTGTTGCTCCATCAAACACTTGCAAATCGCCAAAGTCAACAATGGACTGAAGATCATTTTGGAGGAAGAATGAGCGCAAAGATTTTCCATAGCCTGCCTGCATCCATTTGTTTGGCATTATGTAGCAGAAGTGGCCTTTGTCGGAGAGTATTTCAAAACCCTTTTCAACGAAAAAAACATATAAGTCTGCTGTACCTGAGTAGGTTTTATAATTGTATTGCAGGTGAGGTTTATGATTCTTAATTTCTTCTTGCCTGATGTAAGGAGGATTCCCGATAACCGCATCAAACCCGATAAACTTTCCGTCTTTGTCCAACACTTCAGGGAACTCAAACCTCCATTCAAAGGCATTCTTATATATGGCGCTCTCTTTTATTTCTTTTATCTCGGCAGTGAGTTTATTTATTTCCTCTTCAATTTTCGCAATCTCTTGTTTTCTCTTTTTAGCATTCTCATCATTTTTACCATACTGCCCTTCGGGTTCAAAAAGCATAATGCCAGTGCCATCCCTACCCTTGCCCGTGAGATTATAGAGTTGCTCGCCCAGCTTGATTATTTTCTTTTTTCTCGGATCTGAATAATTGGCAATCTCTGTCTCAAAATTCTCCTTAATGAATTCAATCAGTTTTTCTACTTCGCGTTTTTCTTCCTTCGAAGTTGCATGGTGATAGTTATGTATGGCTATTTTATACGAATCAATATTCCACTTGCTTTTTCGAAGTGCTTTACTCAGATCAGCATCCAATGGAAAGCGGCTAATCAAAGAATTGCCTTGTTTGATGTTAATGTCAATGTTGGGCAGCGTTTCTAATTCTTTGAATTTGCTCTTTTCAGTGTAGTAGGCATTTTTCAAGAGCTCTATCCATAGGCGCAGGCGGCAGATCTTCACCGAGTTGGGGTTGATGTCCACACCAAACAAGCAGTTTTCAATAATGGTCTGCTTTTCGTGAAAGAGCGCCTCCTGCACGCGCTGGCTTTCTTTGTTGCCCGGCTTGTATTCAAAGAACTCATGATCGCCTGTTGAAACGATCAACTCATCATTGACTACTTCGACTGTATAATCGCGCAGTAGTTTTCCATGCCGATCCATCAACACGTGCAATTCCGATTTGATCGCGATGATTTCGTTGAGAGCCGAAACCAAAAAGTGGCCGGAACCCACCGCGGGATCACAAATCTTTAAAGAGTTGATGATGCTATTTGCTTCCTTATTGTCTTTGATCTCATTGTGAATTTGATCGAAAGATTCAAGTTTCCATCCTTTGGCTTCATTAAACTTTTGCACCACCGCCCTGCGAATGGTTTCGCGGCACATGTACATGGTGATGAAACCAGGTGTAAAAAAAGAGCCATCCTTGTAACCGTTAATTTTTTCAAAAATCAAACCGAGTACAGAAGCATTAATGAGCGCTTTGTTCTCTTCCTGAATTTCCTCCTTTCCCTCAGAGCTAAAGTCATAGGCATCCAGGAACTCAAATAGATATTGCAGTGTGGGAAATTCACCTTCACGTTTTTTACCATTATCCGTTTTCAGTACCGTGGACTTGTGCAGTTCAAGCTTCAGCCCATCGTCCAAACTGTTGATGTGAATTGTATCAGCCTCAAGAGAACTGATATCGAACAACGAACTATTAAGATATGGAACAAGTTCAAATTTTCTTCGGACTGCCTCTGTACGCTCTTCTTGCTTACGGGCAAGAACCTGAAAGAAAAGTTTGTTCAACTCATCGAAGTTTGGAATGGTTTTGAAGTTCAGAAACTTATAATGATCATCGCCCGAATGATACGTGAGCAACTGGCCTTCCAGCAGCTTGAGAAACAGAATGCGGTTGATCCAAGTGATGCACAACTCAAGGCCGACATTGAAGAGTCTCTCTTTCTCGTTTTTCGCCAAATGCCGAACCATTATTCGGAAGTTTATACAGGCGCTCTTCAGCAACCAGTATGTTAATTGCATTTTCGAGTAATGAGCCCTGATCCGGCTTTTCCTTGCGCTGGATTAATTTTTTGCCGCCATCTTTCTTTTCTTCAAGGCCGATAATGTGCAGCAACTCAGCATAGAATTTTGTATCGAGTGAATTGCTATCATTGGCGAACGGCTGCTTGAGTAAATGAGCCGGAGAAAGAATCTTGTAAAGGTTGATCAGCTTGTTATCATTCTTGGTGTCTGCATCCTTTACAACTTTTTGAACGTCTCGAAGGTCGAACCAGGTGAATTCGATTTCTTCTTTTAAGCTATCAAGAAATGGGGCGGCAATGTGATCATAGAAGAGTGCTCTGTCTGCACTTGTCTTCTGTTTGTTCTGCCACTCATTAAAGTCCTTGACCAGCTTCATATTTTTGTAGAAGAGCTTATCGAAAACAGAAGCATCGAAAATGAACCACTCGTAAATATTGGTGGCGATAAGGTACTTGATATCGATGTTTGAATGATTCACTCGTTCCTGTAAATAATACAGGATAAGCTTGTGCATGGCATCCTTGTTCAGATTAGTCTTTGTAATCATCTCAGGCGATGCGGGCCGCTTCGTCTCTATGATTACAACGGGTGTCTGATCTTGAAATATCGCAAGGTCAATGCGACCTTTTGTGTTGATCTGATTCTTTCCGTTGTAATAGGTGTCATATAGAAATTTCGTCACCAGGTTTTTTACATTCTCTTCGCTCTCTTGTTCTTTGATGTTATTAAGAAATTCTGCGAGGTTATTTTTAAAAAGGGAGATGGAGGCTCGGGTAACTTTTTCTTTGAGGAAAGCTTTGTTTAGGGATTGAGCGGGTTTGGAAAGGAGCAAGTTCATAGAAGGAAACGAAAGACCTTATCAGAGTTTTGTGAAAGCTAAATATAAAGACTTTTTGTACATGTTGAGTATCTCATTACAGTGGTTCGTTGGTCTGATAAAAATGGGAGAGGAGAACAGTTGAACAAGCCTCAATTCTATTTTGCTGTGGCTTAGAAAGCGACAGCCATTGGAATGATATTTCTTGCCTGATCAGGTGACGTAAATTACTTGTGCCTGGAGGATATGAACCCAGGAAACGATCACTACCATCAGGATTTTTGGGATGGGGTGCATGATTAAAGTCTTACAGACACTGGCAATAATAGTCAATGGTTCTAAAATGAGGTGGCCAGACATAGGAGTAACTCCTATTTCTATTGATTGAAAAGTATTGCTATCCTGAAACATTGAAAGACAAAAGACGAGAGCGGAGGGTAATGAGAAATAAGATAGACAGACCAGATGGCTTCATATGCCAAATTGTTTTAGTCGATTTGGATTTCTACTTTTATTTCCATGAAGACGTATAATCTTTATTGTGATGAAAGTTGCCATCTAGAAAACGACAAGATGCCGTACATGCTTTTGGGTTACATTTCTGTTCCTTATAACCAGCTAAAGCTTCACAACGAAAAAATCAAAGAGATAAAAAAGAAATACCATTTCTATGGCGAGATGAAATGGAGCAAGGTGGCAAATTCACAGCACAAATTTTATAATGAAATAATTGATTATTTTTTCGGCTCCGACCTTTGCTTTCGTGGGCTGATCATCAGTAAAGAACAGATTAAGAATCCCGTATTTCAACAGGACTTTGATTCGTTTTATTACAAGATGTACTACCAACTGATCAACCACAAACTTGATACCCTCTCAACCTATAATATTTATCTTGACATCAAGGATACGCTGAGTGCCAACAAGGTTAATAAATTGAAGGATATACTTCAGACCAAGTATGGAGTGATCAGAAACCTTCAAAACATTCATTCGCACGAAAGTGTGTTTATGCAGATAGCTGATTTGGTTATGGGCGCAATTAGCTACCATTTAAGAGGTGATAAGAAAGTAATTGCAAAGAATAATCTTATCAACAGAATTCAAAAACATTCTAACTATCAACTGGATAGATCGACACCTAAGTCTGAGAACAAATTGAATTTGTTTTTTATTGAACTGCAATAAAATTCTTTTGACATGCCCTTGAATCTTTTGAAAATATACAATCAACGACTCGACATTGCGGGGATGAACGACAACCAACGAACACAATCATTGAGAGGTGTTTTTAACAGAGACATTGAGAATAACATGATGTTTCGATTCAAGGGGAAACAAATCAATCCAACGAAGGGGAGTGAAGAGCCTACGGAGCGATTGTTTCATCACCTGACCACTGGGGTGATTGATGAAAAAACCAAGAAGCGCGAATTTGAAATCAGGCGATCGGAGCGATTGCACTGGCTCAGGCATCACATTGAGGAAAGAAAGCAAGAAGGTATGCTGGTATTCAGTGTTAAAGAACCCGATGGTATACGTACCTATATATTAGATGAACCGGAGAATTATGTAATTGTTCTGGAGCCCTATCGTGATAAAACCGAGTATTATCTATTGACGGCATATTACCTGGATGGGAGAAACCCTGAAAAAATGAGGAGGAAATACGGACGGAAACTTGCGGACTTGATTTAAGCTGAAAACGCCAGGCATCGTGGCTTGGCGTTTTCTGATCTCCTTCTTCCGAACGGAAAGATGAGCGGGTCAAAGCTAATGCGATTTTCTTTACCAAAAAAGGCTATCCGAATATAAGACGAAATTTAGCCCCGAAAAGTTTACTTGTTTTTTGAGTGTTTTTTAGGATGTTCAAAATTGAGCTGATTTTGAGGTAATTTTTATGAGGATATTTAAATAAGGGCAAGGTATACTTTTTAATATGAGCTAAACCGGATTTTGAAATGATTAAGAAACATCTTCAAAATGAAGTGGGCTCTATCAGCACAAACCTTGATGAATTTCAAACCAATCATAAGGACTTCACCTATGTAGGATACATTAGCAATTATTTATTACCGAAAGATGACAGTGCTTTGGTAGTGACTGAACTATCGGGTACAACTGTTTCAAACTTCTCGAATCAAAATTTCAATGAAATGAAAATAGCGATCGGACTTATTCCTCTATTACTCATAATAAACTGCAATGGGCAGTCAAATGACAACACCCTTACAAAGAAGGCAAAGTCTAAAATAGACAGTATCTTTCAGGCTTATGCGAAACCAAATTCAGCCGGCTATGCCATTGGCATAGTAAAAGGAACTAAAGTCTTGTACACTAACGGGTATGGCTCTGCCAATCTCGACTATGAAATTCCTATTACCCCCAATTCGGCTTTTGATATAGCTTCAGTCTCAAAACAATTCACCGCAGCCTGTATTGCGTTACTTATCCTTGATAAGAAAATTACGTTGGAAACACCAGTCGAAAAGCTCATTCCTGAACTGGCTAAGTACAAAAACACTGTACGCCTTAAACATCTGATCTATAATACGAGTGGAATAATTGACTACCACAAACTTCCGCGACCTGACGGTAAGAGTTGGGTGACGTTTAATTATTTTGATAATGACTATTGCATAAAGGTTTCACTCAGCCAGGATACGCTTGCATTCAAGCCGGGAGACAAATGGGATTACTGCAATGTAAATTATATGCTCCTTGCGAAAATTGTCGAAAAAGTGAGCGGGCAATCATTTCGTGAATTCAGTAAACAAAGACTTTTCCTTCCACTTGGAATGACTCATACACTTATCAATGACGATAATACAGAAGTTATTCCGTACCGAGTGACCCCTTACAACGAGCGAACTCGTGAAATTGTGGACGCTTACCGAAAGGAAGGCTTCAATGTAGACTACAATAACGGTAAATGGATTCAGCATCCGAGAAACTCCCCCCATTATGGAGGGAGCGGTGTTGTGACAACCGTAAACGATCTTATCAAATGGAGTGAGAATTTCTTCACCAAAAAAGTGGGCGGACAAGACTTTTATGATTTGATGCATCATATAGAAAAATTCCCCAACGGCAGAAACAATCAGGCTTTCGGGCTTTACTTTGAGACGTTTAAGGGTCGAAGCTACGTTGCTTGGGATGGCGGAGACTTTGGAGTCAGCAGTCAACTAATCCGTTTTATCGATGAACAGGTTGCAATTGTAGTCCTTTCAAATATCGGGACGGGTGAGGCTTACAGAAAGGCAAATGCAATTGCAGAGATTTTATTTGATCAGAAAATTTTCTAAAGGCATCAGAGATTTAAAAACGCAATTACAGATTTGGTTTGATGTTAGGTTATTTCACAAACTCTTGGGCGGGCAGCACTTTCTAGTTTCGCTGTTGATGCAATGGAACTTGACCCAGTTGTAGTTGTTGTGGTAGGCACGGATATTCATTTTCTCAAAATTGATGATCCTGACTTTTTCTGTTGACGCCCAGATGAGGTCGGCTTTGCCTTCAAAATATGTGATGTAAAGCTCGCCATCTAAGTAATAGACGCGCTCGCACATGCAGCCTGCTTCTACTTTGTACATCTCTTTCTTTGTGGGAGGACCGAGGACTTTTTCGACTTCGGACTTTGATTTTGCCGCGAGGAGGTGGAGGTCGATGGTTTGGGGAGTTGAAATGAGAAAGTTGAGGTACCTGGCTGGTTTTTTCGAACAGGTTAAAAGTAGAGATTTTTTAACTTTAACCGTTCAGATTTAACTATGAAGAAAACCAAATTCTCGGAAGCCCAGATCATTGGGATTTTGAAAGAACAAGAACAAGGTCAGAAAGTATCTGACCTATGCCGCAAGCACGGCATCAGCGATGCAACGTTCTACAACTGGAAAAGTAAGTATGCTGGTATGAGCGTGGATGAACTCAAAAGGCTTAAGGAACTGGAACAGGAGAATGCCCGGCTCAAAAAGATTGTTGCCAACCAGAGCCTTGAAATTGATATCATTAAAGATTTGCTAAAAAAGTTCTAACGTCTTCGCGCAAAGAGCAGGGCTTACAACACATCATCGAGAACTATGGGGTAAGCCGCACGAAGGCGTGTCAAATTATCAGCTGCTCAAGAAGTCGATTTTATTACGAAAAGAAAATGCCGGCCAAAGACATTGTTGTGAAAGAGGCTATTCAATCGGTCATGGGTAACACCAGGAAAGGACGTAACAAGATTATTCGCCTGGTGCAGAAGCTCTATCCGCTTCTTGGATCGAGCAAGATTCGAAGAGTGTACGTAAAAGAAGGTTTTAGTCTGAATAGAAAAATGCGCAGACGAATCAAAAATAATCCTGCTAATCCGATATTGATACCATTGCAACGCAATGAAGAATGGGCAATGGATTTCATGTGTGATGTTTTGGAGAACGGACGTAGGT
>CAZNCO010000089.1:0-11124 GCA_964571345.1 uncultured Ohtaekwangia sp. | reverse complement strand
CTCCAGCAAAACCCTCGCCTTCACAACTAAATATTTTTCCAATCATCAGCCAGCGGCCGATTGCCCACAAGCCCGCAAAAGCATCAACTATGCCTGAGGATAAAACTCGTTACAGCGATGAAGAGCTAAAGGAGTTTGAAGTATTGATCAAAGGCAAATTGGAAAAAGCTCGCGAAGAGTTCAGAATCCTGAAAGAGACCTTAACACGTACCAACGATGAAGGTACTGATTCAACATCTGGAGGAAATACAAAGGTATTGGAAGATGGGGCTGAAACAGCTGAAAAGGAAAACATGAGCCAACTAGCGGCTCGTCAGCAAAAATATATTACCAATCTTGAGAATGCTTTGGTTCGCATTAAGAATGGAACGTATGGAATCTGTTCTGTCACCGGAAAATTAATTTCAAAGGAGCGCTTGATTGCCGTGCCGCACACAACGCAATCAATCGAGGCAAAAATGATGAAACAAGACTAAATGGATTTTCTTCAAAATCATATTGAGGCATTGGTGTTTTGTTCGCCAACCCCTACAAAGGTGGCTGACCTTAAAGCTTGCCTTTCGGAAATGTTCAATGCCGAAGTACCCGATGACGACATCACTGCTGCTTTGACTAAACTTGAAGAAAAATATCAGGCCGAAGAGTATTCCTTTCAACTGTTTAAAGCAGGAGGAGGTTATCAATTGTTAACCAAGCCGGCCTACCAAACCAGTATCAGCATTATGCTGAAGCAACAGTCAAAGAAGAGACTTTCTACTTCAGCTATGGAAACATTATCCATTATTGCTTATAAGCAACCAATCTCTAAGCCTGAAGTTGAAAATATTCGCGGAGTGAATTGCGATTATGCAATTCAGAAATTGCTTGATAAGGGATTGATTGAAATTCAGGGCAAGTCAGATAGCGTTGGTCGTCCAATGTTGTATGGCACCAGCCCTAAATTCATGGAGTATTTTGGAATTAACGATCTCACCGAACTACCCACACCCAAAGATTTTACCAACGAAGTGAATTCCATCGGAGAAGTTTCCGATACACAATAGGGTGAAACAATCTTATATTATAAACGCCCCGACTATTCGGGGCGTACTTTTTTATTATCACGAAAGAAAACGTATATTCAATAAAAAGCCTCTACCATGGCAAAAGAAAATTTCAAAAGAAAAAGCAGTAAGAGCACCTCGTTTGGTAAGCAGCAAAGTGCCGAAAAGTCATTTTATAAAAAGAAATCGGAGAAGCGAGCAAGGTTTGATGACGAAAAGCCAAGAAGGTCTTCCTCAGGCACATCGTTCTCGAAATCACGCTTTGACAAGGATGATAGTAAATCATCCGGAAAGCCAAGTCGCTTCTCTAAACAATCTTTTGAAAAGAGAGATGACTCAAGGCGCGGTTCGGGTTTTTCAAAATCATTTGATAGAGAAGAGAGATCTACGGGCAGATCAAAGAGACCTTTCGGTGATAAAAGCTCTTCATCTTCTTTTAAAAAGGAAGGCTTTAAAGGAGATGATAGTGGCTCGGAAAAACCAAAGCGCTTTTCTAAACCATTTGGCAAAAGAGAAGGATTTGATAATGAAGAAAGACCAAAGAGATCATTTGGAGCAGAAAAAAAATATGGTGCACCTTTTTCAAAAAGAGAGGGGTTCAAGCGTGGTGATGAAAGATCTGAAAGACCGAGTCGGTTTACAAAAAGAGATGATTTTCATAAGGACGAGAGACCGAAAAGATCTTATGGTGCCGAAAAGGAAGGGGGAGCTTCCTTCAAGAAACGTGATAGTTTCCGCAGAGAAGGCGGCTTCCGTAAAGAAGGATTTAAAGCGCCAAGTTTTTCGAGAGAAGACTTCAAGAAAAAAGACCCGACTGAAAAAAAATCTTTCGTACAGTCTCGCATTCAGCGACAGCGAATAGATGTGACGGAAAAGAAATCGGATGATAACCAGAAGAAAGATGACGGATTGATTCGTCTCAATAAATTTATCGCTAACAGCGGTGTCGGTAGCAGAAGAGAAGCAGATGAATTAATAAAAATGGGATTGGTGACAGTGAATGGCGTAACGATCACCGAAATGGGTCACAAAGTGAAGCCAACCGATGATGTACGTTACGAAGGAAGGAAATTGAAAGCCGAACAACCTGTTTACGTTTTGCTTAACAAGCCAAAAGGTTTCATTACCACAACTGATGATCCGGAAGATCGAAACACTGTAATGCAATTGGTAGCAGGTGCCTGCAAGGAAAGAATTTATCCTGTCGGTAGATTAGATCGGAACACAACCGGTTTGTTGTTATTGACAAACGATGGCGATTTGGCTGATAAACTCACACACCCCTCTTATAATGCAAAGAAGATTTACAAAGTAGAACTTGATAAAGCACTTGCCAAAAACGATTTTGAAAAAATAAAAGAAGGTGTGCAATTGGAAGAAGGAAGAGCGATGGTAGATGACCTTGCTATGGTGAGTGACGACAAAAAAACAGTTGGTATCGAAATTCACATTGGATGGAATCGTATTGTGCGCAGAATTTTTGAAGCGCTTGGATACCAGGTAGTGAAACTGGATCGCGTAGTGTATGCCGGCCTCGATAAAAAAGATTTAGGCCGTGGCCAGTGGAGGTTCCTGAAACCAGAGGAAGTAGTGATGCTGAAACATTTTGGTAAGTAAAGATGAAATTTTAAGCTTAAAGAAAAAGGCCTCTTGGAAAACCGAAAGGCCTTTTGTTTTTTAGAAGATGTTAATCGAGGAAGGCAACTTCACTTTGTATCGAACCCCTGCTCCAAATTGTTCTTCCATCTTTACCATTTCTTTGCTCTTCTTGCCGATGTAAAAGACTGCCCAACTATCGGGCGCAAATCTTGAGTAATCGATTTTTATTTTCCAGCATGGAATGGTAGAACCGTCAATTCCTTTGAGTGTTTCTTCTCCAATTACTTTATATTGATACGCGGCAGGTTCAGCTGACTTGCTTCCCGGATGATAAAAATTGATTGCAAAAGTTTTGTTGTTGGCCAATGGCAATAGTCCAAATGTCTCTATGTCAAGTTCCCAATTGAGTGTGGGCTTTCCGAGTTTTAAGCTAAAGCCTTTCTTCGTATTGTTGGTCACAGTATCACTTCCAACAATTTTATCAGGATAGAAATCAAAGGCTTCAACACCCGCCTGCCGCATCCATGTGCGATGTTAAATCGGAAGAAATGTCTTGCGATCTAGTAAAGAAAAAATAGAACGATAATACACAGTGTCACTGTCAAACCATTGCTGCGAAATTTCAATTACATCTTTGTCATTTATTTTTTTGAATTTGATCGAGCGGCTCCATAAGCCAACTTTTGTTTGTTTTTTCTTCTTTTTGTTTTGTGAAAACACCAGGTATTGATTAGTGCCTTCTTTGAGATTTTCGCTGATCCACTTTTCTGGAATCATCTGGACTGAATCGACTTGCGCAAAGCCAAGCATGGGTAAAAGAAACAGTAATAAGATTTTTTTCATAGCAGTTATTTTAATGCAACCAAACGTAGCCGCATTGATCCCGTTTTTGAAAATCAATTGATGACCATGAATTTTCAATGGTTATCCAACATTAATCAATGGATTGAATCGGTTGAAAATCTGAACTTAGGAATCGAATTACTGTTTCGTGAAAGAGGCTTCATGAAACTTGTGCCTTATTTTTGGAAATTGGCTTTTTGGATGAAAAGTAACTCTAATACAACGAAACTCACGCTTCTATTGCACCTCTCGTTTTGGGTGCTGTATGTCACATATCGAATTTATGATATTGAAAGCTACGTTGGCATGCGAAAAGCAATTATCTATACATGTGTTCCCCTCAGTTTTCATATCACGGCCAGTTATGTCCACTACTTTTTTATTTTTCCTGTTTGGCTAAGGCAAAAGAATATTAAAAAATATTTGTTTTTCGTTGTTCTGTTGATCGTTGCAATTGTTTCATTTAGGATTTTCACAGAAAACACTGTCTTGGCCCCGCTCTCGGAAACTTCAGATTATTACAAAACCATTAAGTTGCCCCGTGTGGTGAGTTGTGTGTGGGATGTATCCGTGTTTTTATTTTTTACCGGGATGATACGTTTCACAATCGATCGTTTTGAGCTGGAAGGAGAGCGTAAGCAACTTGAAAATCAAAAACTGATGGCAGAGCTCAACTACCTGAAAGCGCAGATCAACCCACATTTTTTGTTCAACACGTTGCACAACCTCAATTATCTGGTCTATAGCGGATCGAAAAATGCAACCGATGTTATCATCAAACTTTCCAACATCATGCGCTACATGATTTATGATGCCAATCGCGAGAGCGTTCAGCTCACGCGCGAGCTTGCATACATTGAAGACTACATTCACCTGGAATCGATCCGACTAAATAATTCATTTCGGTTGGATTTTAAAACGATTGGAGACTTTACTAATGTGGAGGTTGCGCCTTTATTGCTAATCACGCTACTTGAAAATGCATTTAAACACGGAGTGAAGGATGCAGAACCCGATTGCTGGATTGAATGTAACTTAAAAGTAACGGATGCTCAGCTTGTTTTTAACACTCGCAACAAGAAGTTACTAAATACTAAAGTAGGTCCGTCTGGTTTTGGGTTGACAAACCTGAAAAAGCGATTGCAATTAAGTTACCCGGAAAAACATTCGTTGAAAATTGAAGAGGCCGAGCGAACATTTTTCATTGAATTAATTTTGCAACGTATATGATTCGCTGCCTGGTAATTGATGATGAACCATTGGCACGCAAGCTGCTGGAAGATTTTATTAAGAAGACTCCTGGTCTTGCGTTGATAGATTTATTTGCCAATCCGTTGAGCGCACGTGAGCACATCAATAATAACGAGTGCGATGTGTTGTTCCTCGATATTCAAATGCCGGATATGAATGGTTTGGATTTTCTGAAATCAAACCAACATAGGCCGCTGGTGATTCTCACTACCGCTTTCGCGGAATATGCGCTTGAAGGTTACGAACTCGATGTGGTCGATTACCTGCTAAAGCCTTTCGACTTTCAGCGCTTTTTGAAAGCAGTAAATAAAATTTCGGATAGGCTGAAGAACAGGCATGAAATGCCTGAAGCAGAAATTAAAACAGATGTTGAGTTTATATTCGTCAAAGACGGAAAGAAGCTGGTGAAAATAGAAATAGCGTCTATTCTTTACGTACAAGGGGCGCTGGAATATGTGACCATCGTGACGAAGGACAGAAAGAAGGTAATGAGCTTGCAATCGCTAAAGAGCATGGAACAAACCCTGCCCGATTACTTTGTGCGCATTCACAACTCCTACATTGTGAACCTGAAAGGCATCGAAGAAGTTCACAAAGACGGAGTAAAAATTGATAATGACCTTTTTCCTGTCGGAACTACCTACAAGAAATTATTTCAGGAGAAGATTAAGAATTATTTGAGAGAGTGATTCAAATTTTCGTCAGAACTCAATTAGCACCTGACCCTTTTCTACGCTATTACCTTTTTGGATTTTGACATTTTTTACGATTGCATCACCAGGAGATTTTAGAATGTTTTCCATTTTCATAGCCTCAAGAATAAGCAAAGGATCTCCGGCTTTTACAGCATCGCCAGTTTTTACCTTTAGATCAATCACCAGGCCGGGCATCGGAGCTTTAATGTTGTTCACCTTGGTGCCCCCAGAATTGGTCATACCCATCTTTTCCAGCAGCAAATCAAACTTATCTTTTATTTCCACTGGAATTGTCTTTCCATTAATTTTAAAGACAAAGGTTTTAGCAGCAAAATCTGCCTTCACTAACTCTGCGCGATAGCTTTTACTTCCATGAAGCAAGTGAAAATAGCCCTCTTCTATTTTAGCAACGTCCAGGGAAAACGATTGTCCGTTGATCATGAACTGATCTTCAGTTGGCACAATCTCAAATTTTTTTTCGTTTACTTTAGTTTGATACATGCGGGCAAGTTAAAGTTTTGAATGTTGAATGATAAATTTTAGGTGATGAATTTTTTCATTCGCCATTTTTAAATCAAAATTCGCTATTACATTTGCACTGTCTTGGAAGATCCAAGCAAGGGGGTGCCTTAATATAACGGGCTGAGATTATACCCAAAGAACCTGATGCCGGTAATGCGGACGAAGGGAAGGCAGGATTAAACATATGCAACACATTCCCCTGTGTGCTCTGCGAGTTTAAACCAAAAAGTAAAATGTTAAAATTATTTTTCACTACTATGAGCTGCATGCTCGTATTGCATGCGAGCGCGCAATTCAGTGTAACGGGCATTGTAAAAGATGCTCGCACTAACGAGATGTTGATTGGAGCTACGGTCCAACTGGAATCCAATGAATCGGCTGTCACCGATGCTCAAGGCCGATTTGAATTAAAAAATGTAAAGCCTGGCCAGCAGACTCTGACCGTGAGATTTGTTGGTTACACAGAGGAAAAACTTTCAATTGATGTGAAAGGAAACATTTCACTCGATGTACAATTGAAAGAGAGCGCTCAAATGACCGATGAAGTGGTCGTGTTGGCAACTCGCGCACAGGAGAAGAGCCCTACAACTTTCAGCAACATCAGCAAGGAAATAATTCAGAAGCAAAATTTCGGTCAGGATCTGCCATTTGTTTTAAACTGGACACCTTCTCTTGTGACCACTTCTGACGCTGGTGCCGGAGTCGGCTACACGGGCATTCGCATCCGCGGAAGCGATGCCACACGTATCAATGTCACGATCAATGGAATTCCATTGAATGATGCGGAAGAACAAGGTGTATATTGGGTGGACGTTCCTGACATTGCAACATCTACAAACAATATTCAGATCCAGCGCGGAGTGGGAACATCCACTAATGGTGCTGGTGCATTTGGGGCATCAATAAGTTTGCAAACCAATCAACGCACCGATCAACCCTATGCGGATATTATTAATTCTTTTGGATCATTTGGCACGCATCGCCACACAGTGGGATTTGGTACGGGATTGAAAAATGGTTTTGCGTTTGATGGGCGATTGTCTTTGATCGGTTCAGATGGCTATATCGATCGCGCCACATCAGATTTAAAATCATATTACCTGGCTGGCGGGTATTATGGAAAGAAGACTATTGTAAAAGCGATTGTTTTTGGTGGCAAAGAAATTACCTATCAAAGTTGGTGGGGAGTACCTCAGTCGCGCTTAAACAACGATACGAACGCGATGTTGGAAACGGCTGCTGCCGAAGGGTGGAATCAAGATCAGATCAACAACCTTCTCAATAGCAACAGTCGCACGTTCAACATTTACACGTATCCCAATCAAGTGGATAATTATGCACAAGATAACTATCAGCTTCACTTCTCACATCGCGCCACCTCTTACTTAACAGCAAATGCTTCCTTACACTATACCTATGGCCGTGGATACTATGAGGAATACAGATACAATGCAGCCGTGAGTGACTACGGAATTACTGCTCCCATTATCGGAAGTGATACCGTGCGAAACACAGATTTAGTCAGGAGAAGGTGGCTTGACAATCGCTTCTACGGTATCACTTGGTCACTCAACTATGAGAAAGATAAGCTTAATATGGTTTTAGGTGGAGCCGCAAATAGATACGATGGTGATCACTATGGCGAAGTTGTGTGGGCACAGGTGGCAACTACAATTCCACCTTACTATCGCTATTATTTCAACAACGGAGATAAAAGAGATTTCAATATTTTCTGGAAAGGAAACTATCAACTTACCGATCGATTAAATGGATTTCTTGATCTGCAATACAGGCACGTGGGCTATCAGGCGCATGGCATCGAAAATGAATTACAGAATTTTACATTCGATGCGAAGTATGATTTTTTCAATCCTAAAGTTGGTCTTACGTATTCGCTCAACAATGGTCAGAATATTTATGCCTCCTATAGCGTAGGCAATCGTGAACCAGTGCGCAGCGATTTTGTAGATGCCACAGCTACCGGAAATTTTCCAAAGAATGAAACCCTTTATGACATTGAGACTGGATGGCGTTTAAAGAAATCTAACTCCGCACTTAATGTAAATTTCTACTACATGGATTACAGCAATCAGCTGGTCCCTACAGGGAAACTGAATGATGTAGGTGCTGCGCTTCGTACAAATGTGGCCGACAGCTATCGCGCGGGAATTGAAATAGATGGCGGCATTCGATTTAATAAGTTCTTCACCTGGAATGCAAACCTCACGCTGAGTCAAAATAAAATCAAAACATTTACAGAAGTGCTTTATGATTACGGTGTGAACTGGGATCAATACAATGAAATCGATAAAGTACACTCGAATACTGACATTGCTTTTTCTCCCAACATCATTGGCGGATCGAATTTTCTTTTTCATCCATTCAAAGGAGCTGAATTTGGCCTGTTGACCAAATATGTTGGCAAACAATATCTTGATAACACATCCAATGAATCTCGTATTATCGAGTCTTACTTTATCAATGACCTAAGACTCTCGTATGCATTTAAGCCATCATTCATGCGAGAGTTTTCTGTCAGCTTCTTATTAAATAATTTGTTCGACTATAAATACTCCAGCAACGGTTACACCTACGGATATTTTGGTGGAGGAACCGAAACGCGCCAAAACTATTATTATCCTCAAGCCGGAAGAAATTTCCTCTTAATGGTGGCGATGCGGTTTTAAGTTTGTCAACAGTTTTCCGGTTACCGTTTAAAGGGTGACCGGAAACTGGCAACCTCTGCCTATCTTTGTCCCCATGTCATCAAAAGGGTTTACCATTACCGGATTACTTCGACTCACCCGATTCTGGAACCTGCTGATCATTGGAATAGCTCAATATTTTGCGGCTGTATTTTTAATTGCTAAAAATAGCTTTAAGGATAGGCACCTCTTAATTCTCTCAGCTTCTACCATTGTAATTGCTGCGGCAGGATACATCATCAACGATTATTACGATGTTAAAATCGATTTGATTAATAAGCCGGAGCGTGTGGTGATTGGGAAAGAAGTAAACCGAAGATTTGCGTTGCTGTTTCACACGCTACTGTCTTTTTCTGGAGTGGGGCTTGGTCTTTTGTTGAACTGGAAAATCGGATTTATTAATTTTCTGGCAGCCTTCCTTTTGTGGTGGTATAGCAATGATTTAAAAAGACAACCTTTTATCGGCAATTTTGTGGTGGCTTTGCTCACCGGGCTTTCGATTTTAGTAGTGAACATTCTTTTTAAGGTTAATCACCCTTTCGTAATCATTTATTCTGTATTTGCTTTTTCTATCACGCTCGTTCGCGAGGTAGTGAAAGACATGGAAGATCTGAAAGGCGACAATACTTTTGGTTGTAAAACGCTCCCCATTCTGCTCGGCATCCGCAAGACAAAATTTATTCTTTACGTATTGATAGTAGCGTTTATAATAACAGTTGCTACCATCAGTAATTTGTACTTACCTATTCCAAGCTATTACCTGTATGTATTTCTGTTTGCTCCATCCCTGTTGCTTGTTATTTGGCTTATTCGTGCGGATACTAAAAGAGATTTTTATCAGCTAAGTCAGATGTGCAAAATAATTATGCTGCTAGGAATAGCAAGTATGGTTTTAATCTGAGCTTTAGTAGTTTTGCGCGATGATTAAAAAACGCATTGCAATTTTCGTTTCCGGAAGCGGATCTAATGCTGAAGCCGTGATGAAATATTTTCAGCATCACGATCAAATTAAAGTTGAATGTTTACTGACTAATAACCCAAAGGCGTTTGCCCTTGAGCGGGCAAAAAAATTTAATATTCAGACAAAAGTTTTTGATCGAAAACAATTTACTGAAAGCAACGAAGTGGTTAATTGGCTGATCGATCATCATATTACACACATTGTGTTAGCAGGATTTTTATGGATGATTCCCAAAAGTTTCACTGATTTATTTCCGAATCGTATCATTAACATTCACCCATCTTTGCTTCCTAAATTTGGCGGTAAGGGAATGTATGGCATCAAGGTTCACGAAGCAGTAAAGAATGCGGGTGAGCAGGAGACAGGCCTCACGATCCACCTGGTCAATGAAAAATATGATGACGGAGAGATTTTAAAGCAAGCGAGTTGTACGGTTTCTCCATCAGATTCAGCAGAAGACATTTCTAAAAAAGTTTTGCAACTTGAGCACCTTCATTATCCAAAGACTATTGAGGATTGGATTTTAAATTATAAGGGCTAAACTTTTTTCTTTATCCAA
This sequence comes from uncultured Ohtaekwangia sp., assembly GCA_964571345.1. Taxonomy (GTDB): domain Bacteria; phylum Bacteroidota; class Bacteroidia; order Cytophagales; family Cyclobacteriaceae; genus ELB16-189. The sequence goes on along the minus strand of CAZNCO010000089.1, from coordinate 946 downwards.
TCGAAGTCGCTGGTGCGCGGAAAATCTTTGAAGATGGATTGAATCCATTCGTTCGGTGTGGCAAGCTTTCTTTTCGACACATCAATCCATGCGCCATCGAGATTTATAACAGCGGCATGCGTCCCATCTTCTTTATAAAAATCATGTCGAAGGCTATAGCGTGCAAAATCTTCTGTTGCTTTTGTAACATGGATATCCACAAATATCTTGTCTTCAAATTTTATCTCACGCTTAAACAAGGCTTCTTCCCGGAAAAGAATTGGTCCAATATGTAATTCTTCAAGCTTCAGGTTGGTAAGGCCATGTTCGGAAAAGCAAGCGACACGTACTGTTGCCCCAAAATCATAATATGCTGAATGACGCAGGTGACGGTTTTGATCAATGTCAGACCATCGAACTTGAATAGGGAGTGAGAATTTTTCCATGCTAAATTATTTCTCGCAAAACCGGAAGCGATTTCAGCTCACCAAAGTTAGGCGAATGGCTCACATAAAAGCGAATAAGCAATTCCAATATGTTTCTTCGCTGGATATTTGTCATGGGAATAGCATTCAAGTAATTAGCCGAGATAAGTTGTTTTAGTAATTCTTCTTCGGCTGCATCGGGGCTTACTCTTCCCCCCATTAGTTCTTCAATCCCCGATGGCCGAAAACCTAAATGCCGGCTGAGGCGAATGAGAAAGATCAAATGAAAGTTTTCAATGTTTGTTGTCTGCAGGTCGAGATGAGTAAAAGAGTTGATCAGAAATTCGCAAAGCTCTTCGGCATGTGTTTGTTCTTTTACAGCCTTGTTTAGTATTTCATTCAGGAACAATGCGATGGTGGATTTTCTGAAATCAGTTGAGATGTGCTGATAGGCATGCAGACATTTCACTTCCTTGATTCGCAAAATGGACGCATTCTCGCGATGGTAAACTACTAGATCGAGAAGCGTGAGCGGTTGGTAT
>CAZNCO010000088.1:0-11127 GCA_964571345.1 uncultured Ohtaekwangia sp. | reverse complement strand
CTTGGGGATATCTTCCAGGGCTCTCGCTATTACAATTACACTTACGTGGGATTGAACCTGCGCATTCCTATCTTTCACGGGTTAGAGAAAAAATATAAGGTACAATCGCACTTCCTTGAAGAGCAGAAGCTGCAAAACACAAAGCAGAATTTGGAGAAATCAATTGACTTGCAAGTGCAACAAGCATCTATCAGTTTATATAACAACCTTGAGTCGTTGAAAATCCAGAAACGAAACATGGAGCTGGCGCAGGAAAACGTACGCATCATTCAGATCGAAAACCAGAAAGGAATTGCCAACAACATTGAAGTGGTAAATGCCGAAGCTGACCTGAAGGAAGCCCAAACAAATTTTTATACTACCTTGTTTAATGCGTTAGTAGCGAAGACAGATCTGGAAAAAGCCAAAGGTACCTTGTTGAAGAAATAAGGCCTTGAATTGAATGTAAGCAAGCGTGCTGTCGTTCGTAGAGGCAGCACGCTTTTTTTATTTGACGATAAGTATCATGGCTGATTTATGACAGTTGCTACCTTTGAATTGGCTTTCATTTTGTTGTTTTGATATGTTAATTTTTAGCAAATACCTCCATATTGCTGAGATGTTTAAGCTTTTTCGCAGAACCTTCAAGCCGCTTTTGCGTGAATGACGTTTATTTGAGCAATATTTAAGAGGCGCATGAACCAAACAAACGAAATTCTCATTTAACAGCTATGGACAAAATCTTTTTAGCGAAACTATATCAGTCGCACCGCGCATGCCCTACCTGCCCCTCGCCTGCAGAAGTATCTCAGTATTTCACCAGGTTGTTGGGAGCGCTCTTCCCTGATTTTTCAAGTGAGTCTTTTACCTCTTTGGAAAACTTTGAAGCGCACATGACTCTGCTGCAGCAGGATCTTGAACAAATGATCTACTATACGCCAGGTAAAAAAAACCTGGAGGTAAAGGATACGGTAAAATTGTTCTTTGATGCCATCCCTGGCATTCATCACAAGCTGGAGCAGGATGTCTTTGCCATGTATGAAGGTGACCCCGCAGCAAAAAGTGCAAGTGAAGTCGTTCGAACTTATCCGGGATTTTATGCCATCGCAGCATATCGGTTGGCACATGAACTTCATCTTTTAGGTGTAGATGGAATTCCGCGCGTGATTACAGAACATGCGCACAGCAAAACAGGAATTGATATTCACCCGGGCGCTAAAATTGGCGACCACTTTTGCATCGACCACGGAACCGGGGTGGTGATTGGTGAGACTACCTCCATTGGCAACCATGTAAAAATATATCAGGGGGTAACACTGGGTGCACTCAGCGTTGATAAAGACGATGCAGAAAGAAAGCGTCATCCAACCATTGAAAACAATGTGGTGATCTATGCAGGGGCAACCATTCTCGGTGGCGAAACAGTCATCGGTCATGATAGTGTGATTGGTGGCAATGTGTGGCTTACGCGAAGTGTGCCTCCATACTCTAAGATCTATTACCACCCGAAAACTCAAAACGGTGAAACCGAAGAAGCTAACCTCGTTTTCAAACAAGCACCAACAATTAACTGACCATGATTTTAACCGAACTCATTGGCAATACTCCCCTGGTGGAGTTGCAAAATATTCCTGTCAATAAAAACGTAAAACTTTTCGGAAAACTGGAAGGCGATAATCCCGGTGGCAGTGTAAAAGACCGTGCTGCCTACGGCATGATCAAAGGCGCGCTTGAAAGAGGAGAAATCAAACGAGGAGACAGATTAGTAGAAGCTACCAGCGGCAACACCGGCATAGCGCTCGCCATGATAGCGCGTGTGATGGGGCTTGAGATGACACTGATTATGCCTGACAACTCTACGCGTGAGCGAGTATTATCAATGGAAGCCTACGGAGCAAAAGTGATTTTAACTCCACATGAAAAGACCATTGAATACTCTCGCCTGCTGGCGGAAGAGATGGCCGCCAAAGAAGGATATTATATTCTGAACCAGTTTGCTAATCCAGACAATTACAATGCACATTACAAAACTACCGGCCCTGAAATCTGGCGCGACACCAATGGAACGGTAACGCACTTCATCTCAGCGATGGGTACTACCGGCACGATCATGGGCGTATCTCGTTATTTGAAGGAACAAAATCCAGCCATTCAGATTGTAGGAACACAGCCCACTGATGGATCAAATATTCCCGGCATCAGAAGATGGACACCGGAGTTTCTTCCCAAGATTTTTGAGCGCGAACGTGTGGATCGCACTATTGACGTAAGTGCAGCAGAAGCCACCGCGATGACGCGCAGGCTTGCGAAAGAAGAAGGAATTCTGGCTGGCATGAGTAGTGGCGGTGCTTTAGCAGCTGCTTTGAAGATTGCGAATGAAATAAAATCAGGCGTGATTGTTTTTATTGTCTGCGATCGAGGCGATCGCTACCTCAGCTCTGATTTATTTGGATAAAAAAATAAAGAGCCCTGCTTTTTTTAAACAAGGGCTCTTTTCGCTCATCGATGTTTGCTACTTTGCCAATCGGTGAGTTTCTTTTGTTGCTCCTCTTTCAGATAAGGCGTCACTTGCAGACTTAGCGAATCCATTACACGCCTGTCTTGTTTTTGATAACTCAACCGAAGCGACTCCAATCGTTTGGATGCGCGATCTACAGCAGGTTTCATCTTTTGCTTTTGCACACTGTCGGCTCCTGTCACGCGATAGATCCTTTCAGATAAATCTCCCCGCCCAACATTCTCGGTGCTATACTTGTTCTTCCCACCATGCCGTCCTCCATCATGTCCGTTCCGATGATGACCTCTGCCATCTTGCGCCAACGCACTCATACAAATAGTTGTTGCCAATCCCAGACCCAGCAACCACTTCCAACTTCTGTTTGCTTTCATTTTTCTTTTTTGTGAATTAGACAGAACGGATGAAGATTTTATTCCGCCACCAGAATTATTTTTTTACGAAGGAATGTTATTTCGTTTGAATGTACATCTGCAGAACATCTACATACTCGCCCGTCAATTGCTTAATTGCATTGATGTGCCGACCTTCTTCTGCAAAGCCAAGTGATTTGTATAGGTGGATGGCCGCACGATTGGTGGCAAATACATTCAGGTATACTTTTTCAATGCGGCTGTTTTCTCGTGCCCAACTGATCAAAGTTTCAATCAACTTCTTTCCAATCCCTTTGCCTTGAAATTCCGGATGAACATTCACACCAAATTCACCGGTGTGCGCATTCTTCTTTTTTGAGTTCGGCATAAAAAACAACATACCAACAATCTGACTATTCATTTCAGCAACTAAAAGCAAAGCATCGGGATTGAGGTTAAAGTTGTTGATCCAAACTTTTTCGTTTTCTACAGTTATCTTGTATTCTTCAAGAGTAGTGAGCACCTGGTCGGTAGATGCAAATATTTTCTTCGAGTAAGTAATAATACTTTCTGCATCTTCTTCCATCGGTCGTCTGACGATGAAAGCATAGCCGTCTTTGGTAGAGTGTGTGTCCATGATTCTTAATATTTAAAACTCAATTTAATAACTCCACTCTAAACTTTTCCTTTGCGATTCACTTCACTTGTTACAGATATCCATAAATGCGGCTTTTGCAAAAAGAGCAAAAGTTGTGTAAATAGTATTACGTGAAACGCAATCCAATGAAAAAAATATCAGCACTTATTTTTCTTTTATCTGCATGTGCAACCCACGAAAATAAAAATAAGGAGCCATTCACCGTAGCCGCGAAGGTAAACGAAGATGAATGGGCTACCTATGAAGGCCACTGGTCAACCCAAGGTGCGGTGGTGCGCATGGAGCTTTCTTTAAGAAACGGTGGCGTGGGTGTTGACTCTGACTACAAACTAATTGAAAGCTACGAATCTGATATTCGGGCGAGCGGCACGGTCAGTAACGAGACGTATTCTACCTACTCCGGTTTCCCGAACCACGAATTTGGCATTCGTTTACATAACCTGGGTGAATATGCAAACGGTTCATTCCTGAGGTTTAAAAAATCCCCAGATGTAAACGAGCCGGATGAAATGTTTTTTCTTACACGTGGAAGCGATGAGTTGCTACCCTGTGATCAAAATTTCAAACCCCTCACCGAAGACAGGCGATACACGCTTCACAAGAGGTCAAAACTTTTTACAGTAGAGGGTTACATTACCTACAATCAAGACTCAACGGACTTTTTCGAACGAAATACAAGAGAGCGCTGGAAGGTAACGAACCTGGGAGAGTTTGATGAAGTAACACAAAAATACAAAGAGCTCGCAAAAGAAAAGTTTGAAGGTATCTATCTGAAAGCGCTGGCCTATTCTGTTGCCGATACCACCTCACCGATAGGACAAAGAGCACTCGTAATCAAGCGGGCACTGGCGATGGGAAACGATCCTGACTAGATAAGCATGCCGAATGCAACCTGAAACTACGTGTGCTTCGCAACGCTGGAAACGAATTGGACGAGGCGATCCGCCAAATCAATGAGCAGATTAGCCAGACTGATGAATAAATTAAATGTATAATTTCAATATATATGGAACTGCTCCCACATCAAACACATCATGCAACCGAAACCATGCGGAGGTCGGTTATAAAAACAATCAGCTACCGGTTAACAATCTTAATCCTCGACTTTACATCGATTTATATTTTTACCGGGCAGGTTAAAATAGCTTTCGGCTTTATGCTTGTGAGTAACATTTACACAACAGTTGCTTACTTCTTTCACGAACGAATTTGGGATAATATCAAATGGGGCAAATTGATCTATAAAAAAAATGAGCACGCTCTCTCCTAAAAAAACTGCGAAGCCGAATCTCTATCAATTCGATAATTTAAAAACAGCAGCCTCGTAAGGGTTTAATTGAATTTCAGTCTTGGCCTCACTCACCCTCGGAGGAGACGGTTGATTGGCAATGAGAAATTGATTTTCGTTTATTTTAAATCCGAGGTTAGCCACTGCTTGCGTAGAGGTAAAATTCAGAACGATCAATAATTTTTCTTCGCCCAATTCCCTTGTGTATGCATATACATTCGGATTGTCTTTATCCAGCAACGTGTACTTTCCATAAACTAGGGCGGGATACTTTTTGCGTAGAGCGATAAGGCTCCTGAAATAATTCAGACAACTGGCCGGATCGGATTCCTGTTTCGCTGCATTGATCTCCTTATAATTTGCGTTTACATTTATCCAAGGGGTGGCTGTGGAAAATCCTGCATTTGCAGTAGAGTCCCACTGAAAAGGGGTGCGACCATTGTCGCGGCATTCAAATTTTATACGCTCCAGGAATTTTGGAATATCACCGCCAATATCCTTCTGATGCTGATATTCATTTAGGGTAGGCATATCACGGTAGTCTTCAATTTTTTCAAAACCGGCATTGGTCATTCCTAATTCATCTCCATTATAATAATACGGAGTGCCACGCATCGTCATAATAAAAGTGGAGAGCATTTTCGATGACGCTTCGCGAAATTGTGGGGCATCATTTCCAAAACGACTAACCATTCTTGCCTGATCGTGATTAGCCAGAAAAATTGAAAGCCAACCGTTTTCTACAAATGCACTGTCCCATTTCGAAAATACAGATTTGAATTTCAGCAAACTATATCCTTCAGGTTTTGCGATATCAACGCCATCAAATGCATACGCCATATTTAACTCTCCGCGGCTTGCATCCACCAAATCATGCGCATCCTGAAAAGACTTTCCGGCTCCTTCAGCCACGCTCATCACGTTGTATTTGCTGAAGACTTGTTCATTCATCTCTTTGAGATAATCATGCAAGTGCGGGCCCATCGCATAATATTTGACGAAATCCTTTTCGAATCCATCTGGAAATTTTGGAAAGGTTGTGTCCTTTGCGGCAAACTGAAACGCATCCAGTCGAAACCCATCAATACCTTTATCAGCCCAAAATTTCATCATATCATAAATCTCCTGGCGTAGTTTTGGATTCTCCCAATTGAGGTCGGGCTGCTTGCGCGAAAAGTAATGCAGGTAATAAGCATCTGAAACAGAATCATACTTCCACGCATCGTGATTCACATCAAACAAACTATAACGATAAGGTGGCTTACCGCGATCGGCATTCCACCAATGATAATAATTGCGATAAGGATTTGTACGTGAGCTGCGGCTTTGCTTAAACCATTCGTGCTCATCGCTACTGTGGTTTACCACAACGTCCATCACCATTTTAATTCCACGTTCGTGCAGACCTTTTAACATGGCATCAAAGTCCTCCATCGTACCAAAGTCTTTCATGATATTGCGATAGTCACTGATATCATAACCATTGTCGTCATTGGGTGAGCTATAAATAGGATTGAGCCATACCACGTCCACGCCAAGGCTCTTGATGTAATCCAGTTTGGAAATAATTCCTTTGAGATCACCAATACCATCACCATTGCTGTCTTTGAAACTACGCGGATAGATCTGGTAAACCACAGCTTCCTTCCACCACTTTTTGTCTGGCGTTGGTTCTTTTTTCGTTTCGCAAGAAAAAAAGATGACGGTGAATACCATCGAGGCAAAAGCAAGCGACTTAATCATAAAGAGAATTTTAAACGATATTAATTCAAATACTCTACAATTCCATCACGGATGGCTGTAAAAGTTTTGATTAAGGTTTCTTCATTTTCTTCTAACAACGTTACACGAAAGCCCTGAAGCTCTGAGCAAAATGAAGAAATAGGAACAACACAAACTCCCTTCGCGGCAAGCAGGTAATAAACAAATCTTTTATCGAGCGGAATGCTCTCGCTAACCCAACTATTCACAAGCTTTTCGATGGCTGGATTGGTGATTTTCATTTTTTGGTGCGGCTTCAATGAGCCTTCTTTAAAAATGATGGTGTTATAGAAAGCTCCAAAAGTTTCATTGAACTTCAGCTGTGGAATTGACCCAAGAATTTCCGCTATGATTTTGCTTCGTCTTCCAATGCGCTGGTTAGTTTCTTCACGGTAGGCTTTGAAGCGAGGATCGCCCAAGATTTTTGGAATGGCTAACTGAGGAAGCTTTGTGGAACACACTTCAATCATTTTCGCATTATCGATCGCCTGGCAGAGCCGGTTGAAATCTGAATCTTTGTCGCGATTGTAATATTCCATCCAGCCGCATCGCGCGCCTGGCCAAGGCATCTCTTTCGAAATTCCTTTCATAGCAATACCGGGCACATCTTCAATCACATCGGAAAGTGCAAATGTCTTTGCTCCGTTGTAGGTTATGTTGAGATAAATCTCATCGCATAACAGGAATAATTTAAACTCACGTGCAAGCTCCACCATCTTCTTCAAAGTATCGTAAGGATAGACCATTCCCGTTGGGTTGTCGGGATTGATAATGAGTATACCTACTACATTCGGATTGTATTTTACTTTGTTGTACAAGTCATCCATATCAGGATACCACTTGTTATCCGGATCGAGCGTGTAAGTAAGGGGCTGATGGCCGGCATGAGCGGCTTCCGCACTTGAATGTGTAGAGTATGCAGGCGAAGGACCGATTACGCGCGATGTGGGTGTGATGTATTGATATACTTTACCAATGGCATCGCCAAGGCCGTTGAAAAAACAAATGTCATTTTCATTAATCTGAACTCCACCGCGCAAGTTCGTTTGAGTTGCGAGAAACTGCCTGGTTTCTAAAATCCCCTTGGAAGGACAATAGCTATAAGTTTCATTTTCTTTTGCAAGGTCTGCAATAATCTCGCGAATCCATTCGGGAATGATGTGATTCTTTTGAATTGGGTCTCCGATATTTTCCCAATAGATGGTCTGCCCGAGGGCTTTGATTATCTCGGCTTTCTTTACGATCTCGCGGATTTCATAACTAAGTTCTTTGGCACCTTCACCAAGCAAGGGCTGTCGCATATTGATTTATGATTTTAGATTTAATGATTTGAATGGGGGCTTACTCACACTTCTTCACTTTGAAGAGAGGAATAAAAATAGAATGGGTAGAAATTATACGCGCGTAGCCGTTAGGCATTCGCCTTGTGTGCATGAGATGCCGCACATTTACCACAGCCCGTAGCACAGGCATTCTTGGCCTGAAAAGATTTGTAAACCTGACGGCCTAAATAGAAAACAGCCCCGGCTACACTTGCTATCAAAAGAATTTGTTGAAGCATGAGACAAAATTAAAGCATTTCATCCAGTAAACAAAGCAAGAAACAGGTTGAGCAGGTGGCTGCACGAGATCAATTTTGTAAAAAAATTATGGAGGCAATCGGCAATATGAACTGGCAAGCAATACACATTGATTTATCAGAAAAAGGGTTTTCAATCCTACCGAACGTTCTTTTAAAAATGGAATGCGAACATATAAAAAGCCTGTATGACGACCCGGCATTCTACCGCAGTACTATTAATATGGCCCGGTATCGCTTTGGGAAAGGCGAATACAAATATTTCAACTACCCGCTGCCGTTAAAAATTCAGGCTTTACGCGAAGGGTTTTATCAACCCCTTTCTTCTTTGGCAAATGAATGGAATGCACAACTTGGCATCAGCGAATCCTTTCCAGGAACACATTCAGAGCTGATCAATATTTGTCGACAGAAAAATCAATTGCGTCCAACACCACTAATTCTTAGATATGAAAAAAGTGGCTACAATACCCTGCACCAGGATTTGTATGGTGATGTATATTTTCCGTTTCAGATTCTTTTTCCGTTGTCGCAACATGGAGTTGACTTTGAAGGCGGAGAATTTGTGATGACCGAGCAACTTCCGCGCGCACAATCTCGCGCACATGTAATCAAACCCAACCAAGGTGATGCCGTGATCTTCACCACCAACTACCGCCCGGTAAAAGGAACACGAGGCTACTATCGCGCCAGGATGAAACACGGAGTAAGCGAAGTGACCAAAGGCAAGCGGTATGCAATGGGAATTATTTTTCATGATGGAGCTTAGAAGAGTATCCTGGATTCCAGGTATTTGAAACTGGCTCACTCAAGTATCAAGAATCGAGTATCCAGATTCAAATGTATCATTCAATCAAAACCAATAACTTTATGATCGTGGCAACAGAACTTAACATCAACTATCAACGAATTGAACAGGCTATCAAATTCCTGGAAGAAAATTTTCAGCGCCAACCAGAGCTAGACGAAGTAGCCGAGAAAGTACATCTCTCTCCATTCCACTTTCAACGAATTTTTACGGAGTGGGCAGGTATCAGCCCCAAACGTTTCCTACAGTTTCTTACAGTAGATTTTTTGAAAGAGAAATTAAACGAGACAAAAAACCTGATTGATGCAGCTGAGGCCGCGGGCCTTTCAAGTCAAAGTCGTGTTTATGATTTATTTACAACACTTGAAGCCGTGACTCCGCAAGAGTACAAATTGAAAGGCTCCGGAATAAATATTGAATATGGATTTCATGAAACTCCTTTTGGGCATTGCCTGATTGGTATCACTGACCGAGGAATTTGCTGGCTCTCATTCATCAGCTCTCCAGAAAATCCGAAAGAAGAATTAGAGAAGATGAAACAGCATTGGCATAATTCGGTGTTTCATCAAAACCAGGAATTGACTGCATCTTTTGTTTCCAAAATTTTTCAAAGCAGCTCTTCACAGGAGAAGCTTCATGTGTTTGTGAAGGGCACCAACTTCCAGGTAAAAGTTTGGGAGGCACTACTCAGATTGCCCATGGGTTGCGTAACAACTTATCAAGGCATTGCTCAGCAGATTCATAATCCAAAAGCCATGCAAGCGGTCGGTTCAGCAGTGGGTTCGAATCACGTTGCGTTTCTTATCCCTTGTCACCGCGTGATTCGCAAAGATGGAATTCTGGGCGAATATCGTTGGGAATCTTCTCGTAAAAAAAGCATCATCGGCTGGGAGATGGCAAAATCATTGAACTAAGCAGTTTACACAATGCTTTGGTGTGGTTGACTATTGTGATTAAAAATTGTTCTTCTTAAATTTCTAAAGAACTCTAATCACGATCGTTTTGCGCTTTAATCTCACCACATTTCTTGTATTTCTGGCATTTCTATCTGGTTGGTGTCAGGAGTATAAAATTGACAGCCTCAAAAGGTTGATTCAGATAGAAGGTGAAACTGGTCGAAAAGTAGAATTGCTCAACACCCTGTCTTTTATCTATTTTGATGGCGATATTGAATTGGCCGATGAAACCACCGAGCAAGCTTTATCCCTAGCAAAAAAAATCAACGACAAAGAAGGAGAAGGTTGGGCATTTGCTTATCGCGGACTATACTTTTTTTTTAGTGGGCGCCTGACTCTTGCCCAAGAGCAATTTGAAAGATCTTTTACGAGCGCAAGGAACCTTAATAACGTCAATCTTGAAATTTATTCACTAACCCAGTTAGGTAATATTCTCCGCGACAGAGGTGCGTTTGACTCGGCTATGTATTTTTATAAAAAGGCAGAACAAACATTTAAAAGAAAGCCTAGCAAGCATTATCAATCAGTAGTCAGAATGAACCAAGGTCGGTTCTTCCTTATTATTGATAAACCTGACTCTGCACTTATCAAGATCAAGGAAGCGCTTGAATTGAGAAAAGACGAAAAAGACTCGGCACTAATTGCGGGCAGTTGGATTCTACTTGGAAACTGTTACCGGAACAAATACGATTTAGCCAAGGCAGAATACTACTATGAGAAAGCGCGGCATGCCGCCCCAACAAATGGAGCCCTTTACAACGACTATTTGCAAAATATGGGTGAAGTCTATTTTACACGTGGCGACTTTCAAGCCGCTCTTAAAAATTGGACTGAGGCGTTATCCTATCATCGAAAAGCGCACTATAAATATACCCTCGCTTTCCTTTTGTTCCGGCTTGGGGTTGCCCTTGAAGAACAAGGGTATTACGATTTAGCACAGGAATATCTTTCAAATGCTTTAAAAATTGCGGAACGAGCAGAATATGGTTACTTGATCGCAGAGATTAATTATGCATTAGCATGGGTATATTATAGAAGCAACAGTTTAGAATTGGCAATCAAAAGCATAAATCAGGCTGAGTCAGATTATAGAAAATTAAAACTCGCCTTAGGAATGGCAGGCTGCTTGAATGTGAAGGGTCTGATCTTAATGAAATAATTAAATTATGATTCTTCACATTATTATCACCAGCTAGCTCTTGAGCAGCGTGTACAATCGGGGAATAAGGT